>JBATDH010000001.1:0-5465 GCA_049663365.1 Albidovulum sp.
GTCCGGCGCAATGCGCCGGATGTTCGTTTAATGTTCTTACTTTTCGGTTGGAGACTCGACCCGCATACACTATCTGTTAACCGCTGACGTCGGGGGCATCATGGCCGAACACAAATTCATCGAAGTACGCGGCGCACGCGAACACAACCTGAAGAATATCGATGTCGATATTCCGCGCGACCAGTTCGTGGTGATTACCGGCCTGTCCGGATCGGGCAAGTCGTCGCTCGCATTTGATACCATCTATGCCGAAGGCCAGCGGCGCTATGTCGAAAGCCTGTCAGCCTATGCGCGCCAGTTTCTCGACATGATGGGCAAGCCCGATGTCGATCATATCACCGGTCTGTCGCCGGCGATTTCCATCGAGCAGAAAACCACCTCGAAAAACCCCCGCTCCACCGTCGGCACGGTGACAGAGATATATGACTACATGCGGCTCTTGTTCGCCCGTGTCGGCACCCCCTATAGCCCCGCCACCGGCAAGCCGATCGAGGCGCAGCAGGTGCAGGACATGGTCGATACGGTCATGGCGATGGCCGAAGGCACCCGCGGCTATCTGCTGGCCCCGATCGTGCGCGACCGCAAAGGCGAATACCGCAAGGAATTCCTGGAGTTGCGCAAACAGGGGTTTCAGCGGGTCAAGGTCGATGGCCAGTTCTATGAGCTGGAAGACGCGCCCACGCTCGACAAGAAGTTCCGCCATGACATCGACGTGGTGGTGGACCGGATCGTGGTGCGCGAAGGTCTGGAAACCCGGCTGGCCGACAGTTTCCGCACCGCGCTCAACCTTGCCTCGGGCATCACCATTCTTGAAACCGCCCCCGCCGAGGGCGAGCCGGAACGGATCACGTTTTCCGAAAATTTTGCCTGCCCGGTGTCCGGTTTCACCATCCCCGAGATCGAGCCGCGGCTGTTTTCCTTCAACGCGCCCTTCGGGGCCTGTCCTTCCTGTGACGGGTTGGGGGTGGAGCTGTTCTTTGACGAACGCCTCATCGTGCCCGATGTCACGCTGAAGCTGAAGGATGGTGCGCTGGCACCCTGGAACAAGGGCAAGTCACCCTATTTCACCCAGACCATCGACGCCCTGGCCAAGCATTTCGGATTTGACGCCCGCAAACAGTGGAAAGACCTGCCGGAAAAGGTCCAGAACCTGTTCCTTTACGGTTCCGGTGACGAAGAAATCCCTTTCCGCTTCGATGAGGGGGGCCGCGTCTATGAGGTGACACGGACCTTTGAAGGGGTCATTCCCAATATGCAACGGCGGTATCGCGAAACCGACAGCGCCTGGGTGCGCGAGGAATTCGAGCGTTATCAGAACAATCGCCCCTGCGGCGCCTGCGATGGTTTTCGCCTGCGCCCCGAGGCGCTGGCGGTCAAGATCGCCGGTCTGCATGTCGGCGAAGTGGTGCAGATGTCGATCAAGGAGGCGCATTCCTGGATCGGCAAGGTGCCCGCGAAGCTGACCAAGCAGAAAAACGAAATCGCCCGGCTGATCTTGAAGGAAATCAGCGAACGGCTGGGGTTCTTGAACAATGTCGGGCTTGAATACCTGACGCTGGCGCGCAATGCCGGGACCCTTTCGGGCGGCGAAAGCCAGCGGATCCGGCTGGCCAGCCAGATCGGGTCGGGGCTGACCGGCGTTCTTTACGTGCTCGACGAACCCTCCATCGGCCTGCATCAGCGCGACAATGACCGGTTGTTGATGACGCTGAAAAACCTGCGCGATCAGGGCAACACGGTTCTGGTCGTCGAACATGACGAAGAAGCGATCCGTGCCGCCGATTATGTCTTTGACATCGGTCCCGGTGCCGGGGTGCATGGCGGATGTGTCGTCGCGCATGGCACGCCCGATGTGGTGGCCGCCGATCCGGCTTCGATCACCGGGCAATATCTGTCGGGCAGCCGCGAAGTGCCGGTGCCGCGCGCGCGGCGCAAAGGCAATGGCAAGGTCGTCAAGGTGATCAAGGCCAGCGGCAACAACCTGAAAAACATGACTGCCGAATTTCCGCTGGGCCAGTTCGTCTGTGTGACCGGGGTTTCGGGGGGCGGCAAATCGACGCTGACCATCGAGACGCTGTTCAAAACGGCGTCGATGCGGCTCAACGGTGCGCGTCAGACACCGGCGCCTTGCGAGACGATCAAGGGGCTTGAGCATCTTGACAAGGTCATCGACATTGATCAGCGGCCCATCGGGCGGACGCCGCGGTCCAACCCCGCGACCTATACCGGCGCTTTCACCCCGATCCGCGACTGGTTCGCCGGTCTGCCCGAGGCCAAGACCCGGGGTTACAAGCCGGGGCGGTTTTCCTTCAACGTCAAGGGTGGTCGCTGCGAGGCCTGTCAGGGGGACGGTGTCATCAAGATCGAGATGCATTTTCTGCCCGATGTCTATGTCACCTGCGAAACCTGCAAGGGCCACCGCTATAACCGAGAAACCTTGGAAATTAAGTTCAAGGGCAAAAGCATAGCTGACGTTCTTGATATGACGGTCGAAGATGCGCAGGGCTTTTTCAGCGCCGTCCCGGCGATCCGTGAAAAGATGGATGCGCTGATGCAGGTGGGGCTGGGTTACATCAAGGTCGGTCAGCAGGCGACGACACTGTCAGGCGGCGAGGCACAGCGGGTGAAGCTGTCAAAGGAGCTTTCGCGCCGGTCGACGGGACGGACGCTTTATATCCTCGATGAACCGACGACGGGCCTCCATTTCGAGGATGTGCGCAAATTGCTCGAAGTGCTGCATGAGCTGGTCGATCAGGGCAATTCGGTGATTGTCATCGAACATAACCTTGATGTCATCAAGACTGCCGATCATATCATCGACATCGGTCCCGAAGGTGGCGACGGTGGCGGGCGGATCGTGGCGACCGGGACGCCCGAAGAGGTGGCCCAGGTGCCCGAAAGCCATACGGGGCGCTATCTGGTCGGCATGTTGAAGGCGCGGCGGGTGGCGGCGGAATAACCGGGGGTGTTCAGCGTCGGCGGAAATTGTAGATAATTTCCAGCACCCGGTGATCCTCGACGCCAACCCGGTAGATATGAGGGCCGAACCGGTAATAACGCCAGTTGCCGTCGACCGGGGGCAGGCCAAAGCGGTCGATATTCATCAACATGCTCTGCTCATATACCGGGAACGTATCACCGACCGAAAAATCCGGTTTGGTCCGCTGGCTGCCGGGTATGGAAATGCATTTGCCGGTCGACAGATGGATACGGCAGTTTTGGGCCGTTGCAGGGCCGGGCACCGAAATGCCCCCAAACACCAAAAACGCGGCAGCAAGGCCAGCCAGAGTGCACCTCATCGGGGGCAACTCCTTAAAAGTTACACATACGTTGGCGCAACTTTAGGCGTTTTGGGGTGCTATAGAAACCGTAAACATTGCCATGCAAACCACGCCTGCCATAGCATGAGGTATCAGCCTTTCTTCATCGGGCAGGTATTGATCCCGAAAAGTCGGTAAGCCGGGCAGGTTGACATCAGGCCTGTTGCCAGTGCGATGACACCCAAAAGCGCATAGACCCAGCGATAACCATGGCCGGGAAAGAGGAAAAAGGCGGCCAGAAGGACGATTCCGGCAAGGATGCGCAGGATGCGGTCCGTATGGCCGACATTGGTCTTGAACATGGTAGCGTTCCTTTATGTAAGGGTCGGGCAGGTCACATGCATAAACTTGCATATATTGCGACCCTCGACCCTGATCCAGATCAACTGGCGATCAAGTGATCAGCCGCGCCCGCGCTTTTCGAACCGGGGCAACATGGCGGAAAAATCCATGCCCTTGCCGCCTTCATCCTCGACAAATGCCGCATAAAGCAACGTCGCCAGAGCGCCCATCGGGGTATCGGCCTCAGACGCTTCGGCGGCTTGCTGGGATAGGCGCAAATCCTTCAGCATCAGTTCGGCGGCAAAGCCGGGCTTGTAACCGTTGTCGGCGGGCGATTTGGGTCCAACGCCGGGGGCCGGGCAATAGGTGTTCATCGACCAGCTTGACCCGGAAGATGTACTGACCACATCGAACATCTTTTGGCGGTCGAGCCCCAGCTTGTCGGCCAGCGCAAAGGCTTCGCAGGTGGCGATCATGGTCACGCCCAATATCATGTTGTTGCAGATTTTGGCGGATTGCCCGGCACCGGAGGCCCCGCAATGCACCGCCTTTTGCCCCATGATGTCGAAAAGCGGTTCGACCACGGCAAAGGCGGCATCCGGCCCGCCTGCCATGAAGGTCAAGGTGCCCGCCGCCGCCCCGCCGATACCGCCCGATACCGGTGCATCCAGCGTTAGAATGCCGGTCTTGGCCGCGTCATTAGCGACGAAGCGGGCGCTCTCCACATCGACGGTAGAGCAATCGCAAAGCACCGCACCGGTTTTCATCGCCGGGATCAGTCCCGCCGCGACAGCGCGCAGGATTTCACCATTGGGCAACATGGTGATGACCACATCGGCGTCCTTGGCCGCGCCAGCGGCACTGATGGCGCCGATCACCCCGTCGGGCATGGGGGCATGGATGTCGTGGCCCGTCACCGCGTGGCCCGCCGCCACCAGGTTGCGCGCCATCGGGGCACCCATATTGCCAAGGCCGATAAATCCGATCTTCATGTCTCTGTCTCCTCGAATGTCAAGGCGTTGGGCCCAAGTGGCATCAGCATCCTCGATACTTCAACGGCGGGTACGTCCTCGGCGCTGGCATGGCGCCAGCGGGGGGTGCGGTCCTTGTCGATGATCGCGGCACGAATGCCTTCCAGAAAGTCGGCCTGTTCCATCGAACGGTAGGTGAAGCGATATTCAAGGTCCAGCGCGCGGCGGATACCGACGCCCTTGCCGCGCAGCCGATGAATCATCTCGACCGTACAGGTCGTCGACAGGGGCGAGGGGCGTGTCGCAGAGGCAAGGGTTTCGGTCGCGAAGGGGTCGCTGCCGTGGCGCAGCGACCGCAGGATATCGCCCATGGTTTCACCAGAGAAATGCCGGTCGATATCGGGCCGCAGCGCAGCCAGCCTGCCCGTCGGTGGTTCGCCCTCGACCGCGACAATTGCCGCGATTTCGCCGCTGTCGATCAGGCGGGACTTGAGCCCCCCCCATTCGGCTTCGGGTACGTAACTATCGGCAAAGCCGACCAGCATCGCATCCGCAGCCTCCATCCGCGCCCCGGTGGTGCCGAGATATTCGCCCAACCGTCCCGGTGCGCGCGCCAAGAGCAGCGATCCGCCCACATCCGGGACAAGGCCGATGCCGCATTCCGGCATGGCGATCTGGCTGGTTTCGCCGACAATGCGGTGGCTGCCATGACAGCCGATGCCGACCCCGCCACCCATGGTAAAGCCTTGAAGAAAGCTGACCACGGGCTTGGGATATTCGGCAATGCGGGCGTTCAGGCGGTATTCGTCGGCCCAGAACCGGCGGCCATAGTCATAGTCGCCCGCCATGCCGGTCGCATACATTTCGGCGATATCGCCACCGGCACAATAGG
>JBATDH010000002.1:0-2978 GCA_049663365.1 Albidovulum sp.
CCCCGGCGGCGATCAGGGCATCCGCACAGGGCGGCGTCTGCCCGTGATGGGCGCAGGGTTCCAGACTGACATAGGCGGTGGCCCCCCCGGCGCGGTCGCCAGCCTGCGCCAATGCCATCGGTTCGGCATGGGGCCGCCCGCCGGGCTGGGTCCAGCCCCGCCCGACAATCCGGTTATCTTTGACGATGACGCAGCCCACCGCCGGATTGGGCCAGACCCGGCCCAATCCGCGTGCCCCCAGGCCAATCGCCAGCGCCATGAAACGCTGGTCGGCCGCGGGGTTCACTCGTCTCCAGCGCCGTCCGGGCGCAGCTCCGATACAAACTTGTCGAAGTCATCCGCCGCCTGGAAGTTCTTGTAAACACTGGCAAATCGGACATAGCCAACGGTGTCGATCCGGGCCAGACTTTCCATCACGATCTCGCCGATGGTCTTTGACGGAATATCGGTTTCGCCCAAGGATTCCAACCGCCGCACGATGCCGGAAATCATCTGGTCAATGCGCTCGGGCTCGATCGGGCGTTTCTGCATGGCGATGCGGATCGACCGTTCCAGCTTGTCGCGGTCGAAATCCTCGCGCTTGCCCGATGATTTGATCACCACGAGGTCGCGCAACTGCACCCGTTCATAGGTGGTGAACCTGCCGCCGCAAGCCGGACAAAACCGCCGCCTGCGAATGGCCACATGATCCTCGGCGGGCCGTGAATCTTTTACCTGCGTATCGACATTGCCGCAAAACGGACAGCGCATACCCTTCCCCTCGGTCGTTTTATCAAGTTCTCCACAGGCACTATAGGAGCGCCGCTAGGAATTGGGTAGAGGTCAATTGCAGCCACCAGATACGCCACCGGAAATTGGGGGGAAAGTGTCACAATCGACCGGGCCGACCGACATCACCGAAACACCCGCCGCGCCTTGTGATAAAGGCGGCGCAATTCCTGATAGGCGGAATTCTTGCGCGGAAAGTCGGTCTTTCGGTTCTTGCGGTCAAAAACGGTCAACTCGACGGTTTCCTTGCGGTTCAGCGCGGTGATCAGCTCATAGTCAAAACCGGTTTTCCACGCCAGATAGGGAAAGGAAATCTGATCCCGGCGGCTGAAGCGCAGCACATGTTCGAACCAGCGTTCGCCAAAATGGACATTTTCCGGTGCGTTGTGACGACGCACAATGAAATGCCCCTCGATCAGGCCGGTATTTTCGGGCATTCCTTCGCTGCGGTAATGGCGCATCCGTTCCTTGACGATCTTGCAATCATCCAGCCCGTTTTCCCACACCGCCTGCCCTTCCTGATAGACGCAGGTGCGCCGAAAATGCGGGAAGACGAAAAAATTCCGGTCTGATTGCGCCTTCAGGGCCGCGACAATCCCGGCAGGATCGGCAAGCAGGCGGGATTTATTATCCAGCCAGACCGACCATGCCGCATCCGGAAAAAAACGGTGCGGCATCAGTTTCGCCCGACGTGACGCGCGGGCCGGGTCAAGGCCGTCCAGCGGGTCATGAACGACCTCTACCCCCGGCACTTTCAGGTCTGCCCGGTCGGTGAAAAGCACCTGGCGATACCCGTCAAAGCCGCCGAACACCGTTTCATTCAACGGCTCGGCCTGCCCGTAAAGCGCCGAATAAAGCACCAGCGTCATCATTCCCCCGGCGAAAGCTCTGGCACACTATATCGTGACCGCACGGCTTGGACAGGGGGGCCGCCGCTAATTCCGTGCTAGCATTCGCGTCGAATCCCGATTTCGCCCATCAACGCCCATGAAGGAGCCTGCCATGACCAGAATGACCGCCAAAGACTTCAACAAGGACCTTCTGGAACTTTATGATTTCTACGCCCACGGAATGATCACCAAACGCGAATTTCTCGACCGTGCCGGAAAATACGCGGTGGGTGGGCTGACGGCGGCGGCGATCCTGAGCATGATGAGCCCCGATTACGCGCTGGCCGAACAGGTAAGCTTCAACGACCCGGAAATCATCGGCGAATACATCACCTATCCGTCACCGAACGGCCACGGCGAGGTGCGCGGCTATCTCGTCCGCCCCGCCGGGACCGAGGGCAAACTGCCCGCCGTTGTTGTGGTTCATGAAAACCGCGGCCTGAACCCCTATATCGAGGATGTCGCCCGCAGGCTGGCCAAAGACGGCTTCATGGCGCTTGCCCCCGACGGGCTGACCTCGGTCGGCGGCTATCCGGGAAATGACGAAAAGGGCAAGGAACTGCAATCGACCGTCGACGGTGCAAAGCTGATGAACGATTTCTTCGCGGCGGTCGAATTTCTGATGGCGCATGAAGGATCGACCGGCAATGTCGGCATCACCGGTTTCTGTTATGGCGGCGGGGTGGCCAATGCCGCCGCCGTCGCCTATCCGGAACTGAAGGCGGCGGTGCCGTTTTATGGCCGACAGCCTGCGTCAGAGGATGTGGCGAAGATCAAGGCCGCGCTGATGATCCACTATGCCGGGCTTGATGAGCGGGTGAATGCCGGCTGGCCCGATTACGAGGCGGCGCTGAAGGCGGCGGGGACCGATTATCAGGCCTTTATCTATGACGGCGTCAATCACGGTTTTCACAACGATTCCACCCCCCGCTATGACGAGGCGGCGGCAGAACTGGCCTGGGGTCGGACTGTGGAATTCTTTCGCGAAAGGCTGGCCTAGACAGGTGGTCCCGCTCTTTGTTTACATCAATAATCATAGATAAATCATTGACATAAATTAATTTATCCGCGAATTGATATGATCACCGAAAAATCGCGCGCCCTCGAATCTTGCCTTTTCATCGGATGATTGCGTCGGCGCGGGTCGTGCGTATGATTGCGGCGGTGTAGCGGCAAGGAGGCGGGAATGGCCCAAAAAGACGACAATGACAGCATCGGCGAATATGCCTCGCCCCCCTGTTTTCTGCACGAGCTTGACCCGGCCTATTCCGGCATCAGGGACGCAGTCACCGAAACCGATGTGGCGCGCTGGCGCAAGGC
>JBATDH010000003.1:0-2057 GCA_049663365.1 Albidovulum sp.
GTCTAATCCCGCGCAATCAGAACAGACGAGCAGCAGCTATGCCCACCGACCTCCTCTCCACCGCCTCCGACGACTACAACGCCCATTCCATCGAGGTGCTCGAAGGGCTGGAGCCGGTGCGCAAACGCCCCGGCATGTATATCGGCGGCACCGATGAACGCGCGCTGCATCACCTGGTGGCCGAAGTCCTTGATAACTCGATGGACGAGGCAGTTGCGGGCCACGCCACCCGCATCGAGGTCGAGTTGCACGCCGATTTCGCCGTCACCATCCGCGACAACGGCCGCGGCATCCCGGTCGATCCGCACCCCAAATTCCCCGGCAAATCCGCGCTTGAGGTGATCCTCTGCACCCTCCATTCGGGGGGCAAGTTTTCCGGCAAGTCCTACCAGACCTCGGGCGGGTTGCACGGCGTCGGCGCTTCGGTCGTCAATGCGCTCTCGGATTCGATGGTGGTCGAGGTGGCGCGGGGCAAAGAGCTATACGAACAGCGTTTCTCGCGCGGGCATCCCCTCGGCCCCGTCGCCAAACTCGGCCCCACCCAGAACCGGCGCGGCACCACCGTCACCTTCCACGCCGACGAGGATATCTTTGGCCATCACCGCTTCAAGCCCGCCCGCCTGCTGAAGATGGTTAAATCCAAGGCCTATCTCTTTTCCGGCGTCGAGATCCGCTGGAAAACCGCCATCGACGACGGCGAAACCCCGGCCGAGGCCAGTTTTCACTTCCCCGGCGGTCTGGCCGATTATCTCGGCGAACAACTGACCGGTTCGTCGACCTATGCCGACCGCCCCTTTGCCGGCAAGGTCGAGTTTCAGGAGAAATTCGGGGTGCCCGGTTTCGTCGAATGGGCGATCAACTGGACGCCCTCGCGCGACGGCTTCATCCAGTCCTATTGCAACACCGTGCCCACCCCCGAAGGCGGCACCCATGAGGCAGGGTTCTGGGCCGCGATCCTCAAGGGCATCCGCGGCTACGGCGAGCTGGTGGGCAACAAGAAGGCCGCGCAAATCTCCCGCGAGGACATGATCACCGGCGGCTGCGCGCTGGTGTCCTGCTTCATCCGCGAACCCGAATTCGTCGGCCAGACCAAGGACCGCCTCGCCACCACCGAAGCCGCGCGTCTGGTCGAAGGCGCGGTGCGCGACCATTTCGACAACTGGCTGGCTGCGGACACCAAATCCGCCGGTGCCATCCTCGATTTTCTGGTGCTGCGCGCCGAAGAACGCCTGCGCCGCCGCGCCGAAAAGGAAACCGCGCGCAAGACCGCCACCAAGAAACTGCGCCTGCCCGGCAAGCTCGTCGATTGTTCCGCCACCAACCGCGACGGAACCGAGCTTTTCATCGTCGAAGGTGATTCTGCCGGGGGCTCGGCCAAAATGGCCCGCGACCGCAAGACCCAGGCCCTGCTGCCGCTCCGCGGTAAAATCCTCAACGTGCTGGGCGCGGCGTCATCGAAACTCGGCTCCAATCAGGAAATCTCCGATCTCACCCAGGCCTTGGGCTGCGGCATCGGCACCCGCTTCAACATCGACGATCTGCGCTATGAAAAGATCATCATCATGACCGACGCCGATGTCGACGGCGCCCATATCCGCACGCTGCTGCTGACGTTCTTCTACCGGCAGATGCCGGAGCTGGTGGAGCGCGGCCATCTCTATATCGCGCAGCCGCCGCTCTACAAGGTAACGCGCGGCAAGTCCGAGCAGTACCTGAAGGACGAGCGCGCGCTGGAAGACTATCTGATCGCCACCGGCCTCGACGACTGTCTGTTCAAGCTGGCGTCAGGCGAGGACCGCAAGGGTCGCGACCTGCTGGCACTGGTGGAGGATGCCCGCGCCATCCGCAGCACGCTGCACAATCTGCACAGCCGCTATAACCGCGAGGTGATCGAACAAGCGGCGATTGCCGGCGTGATGAACCCGAAGATCACCGGCGATATTGCCACCGCCAACGCCGCCGCGGATTATATCGCGCGACGGCTCGACGCGCTGGCCGACGAAGTCGAGCGCGGCTGGACCGGGCGTTTCACGGAGGGCGAGGGCTTCGTGTTCGAG
>JBATDH010000004.1:0-1613 GCA_049663365.1 Albidovulum sp.
GTAGTGGGCTCATCCACGCCCGAAAATTCTGAAAACCTGTCTTCGGCACCCTATTTTGGCCGTGCTATGCAAGGTGCCCTGGGATTCTTCCACGAAATTGACAAACCGACAGGGCGCAGGCTTTTCATCTATGCCGCCCCGATCTTTTCGTCCGAGGGACCAGTGCGCGGGGCGGTGATCGTGCGCATCGCCACCGAAGCTGTCGAAGCGGCGTGGCGAGGCGAACCGATGGTGGTGTTTTTCACCGACCGCGCCGGGCTTGCGTTTGTGTCCAACCGCGATGAGATTTTGCTGACCCGCCGCGACGGGGCAAAAGCTGTGCCGTCTGACCGGGTGGTGCCGCACAGTACGCGTTTCATGGCCAACCATGTGCTTTGGCACATAGACGGCGGCCCTTATCTGCCTCGACAAGCCCTGCATTTGCAGCAGAATCTTCCTATCATCGAAATGACTGGCGAAGCATTGATTGACATCGCCCCCGCCAAACGGCAGGCGGCATTGCTGGCCCTGGTTGTGGCTGTGGGATGCCTTGGGCTAGGCGCGGTCATCCTGGCGCTGGTGGAACGCCGCCGGGCGCTGGCCGTCCGGCTGACAGTCGAAGCGGCTGCAAACGCCCACCTTGAAGGGCGCGTGGCCGAACGCACCCGCGAGTTGTCGGCGGCCAACGAAAGCCTGAAACGGGCGCAAAACGATCTGGTGCAGGCGGGCAAGCTTTCGGCACTCGGGCAAATGTCGGCCGGGATCAGTCACGAATTGAACCAGCCGTTGATGGCGATCCAGACCTATGCCGAAAATGCCGGGCTATTTCTGGCACGCGGACAAAGCGAAAACGTCGCCGACAATCTGGGGCGTATTGCCGATCTCGGGCGCCGCATGGGCCGGATCATCCGCAACCTGCGGGCCTTCTCGCGGCAAGAAAGCGAGGGGATGCACAATGTCGATCTGGTCAAGGTGGTCGAGGCGGCACTTGAACTGACCGATGCCCGTCTGAGGTCTGCCAACGTCACCATTGACTGGGCCGCACCACCGTCCGCAGTCTGGGTGCGCGGCGGCGAAGTGCGGTTGCAGCAGGTCGTGGTCAATCTCTTAACCAACGCAGCCGACGCCATGACAGGCCCGGAACGCTGCATCACCATTGGCATATCCGACGGGCCGGATCGCATTCGTCTGACCATCACCGATACCGGCACCGGCATCGGCGACCTGGAACGCATGTTCGACCCGTTCTATTCGACCAAAGAGGTCGGGGCCAGTGAAGGCATGGGGTTGGGCTTGTCCATCTCATACGGAATCGTGCAAAGCTTCGGCGGCACAATTTCGGGGTGCAACCGGCCAGAGGGCGGGGCGGCGTTTTCTGTCGAACTGGCTGCGGCAGCGGGGGCAGAGGCGGCATGATCCGCAAAGTACTCATCGTCGATGATGACCGCGCTGTGCGCGACGCATTGGGCCAGAGCCTTGAACTGGCCAACCTGCAACCGATTCTGGCCAGTAGTTTCATCGAAGCCAAAGATCATATCGCGGTCGGTTTTGACGGTGTGGTGGTGTCCGATATCCGTATGCCGGGCAAGGACGGTTTTGCGCTTCTGGATCATGCGCGCAAAACCGACCCTGAA
>JBATDH010000005.1:0-6498 GCA_049663365.1 Albidovulum sp.
GCCAAAGCTCGGCCAGAACGCCGCCGATCAGCCAGACGCCCAGCACCACCCCGACCGGCGCCAGAACGGATCGGCCCGTTTGCACCGCGAAAGTCAGCGCCCCAAGCGCCACCGCCAGTGCCAGCGCACCGATCAGCGGGCGAAAGCTTGCGCCCACCCGCGCCCGTTTCCACGGCATGATCGCCCCCAAGGGCAGGATGATCGCTAAAAGCACCATGAAGGGCGTGAAGGCCTGATTGAAGAACGGCGCACCCACCGATAGTTTCCGGTCAAAGGCCAGTTCCGCCACCAGCGGCCACAGGGTTCCGACAAACACCACGAAGGCCGCCACCGCCAAGAGAACATTGTTCAGCACCAGCGCCGATTCGCGGCTGACAAGGCCAAAGACCCCCTTGGCCTCCATCGCCCCGGCGCGCAGCGCATATAGCGTCAGCGCCCCGCCGATGAAGACGGCAAGGATCGCCAGGATGAAGACGCCCCGCGCCGGATCATTGGCAAAGGCGTGAACGCTGGTCAGGACGCCCGAGCGCACGATGAACGTGCCGGTCAGCGAAAACTCAAAGGCGAGTATGGCCAGAAGGATGGTCCAGGCTTTCAGCGACTCGCGCTTTTCCACCACAATCGCCGAATGCAGCAGCGCCGTGGCGATCAGCCAGGGCATGAAACTGGCGTTTTCGACCGGATCCCAGAACCAGAACCCGCCCCAGCCCAATTCATAATAAGCCCACCACGACCCCAGCGCGATGCCGACGGTCAGGAACATCCAGGCGGCCAATGTCCAGGGCCGCACCCAGCGCGCCCAGGCCGCATCGACGCGCCCCTCGATCAGGGCCGCCACGGCAAAGGAAAACGCCATGGATAGACCGACATAGCCGAGGTAAAGAAACGGCGGATGGAACGCGAGACCGGGGTCTTGCAGCAAGGGGTTGAGGTCTTCGCCATTGAACGGCGGTTCCGCCAGCCGCAGGAACGGGTTCGAGGTGAAGATGATGAAACCGAGGAATGCGACCCCGATCATCGCCTGAACGCTCAGCACCCGCGCCTTGAGTTTGGGCGGCAATGCCGCCCCGAACCACGCCGCCGAGGCACCAAAACCCGCCAGAATCAGCACCCACAAAAGCATCGAGCCTTCGTGATTGCCCCAGACACCGGCCACCTTGTACAGCATGGGTTTGAGCGTGTGCGAGTTCAGCACCACCAGCCGCAGCGAAAAATCCGAGGTGACAAAGGCATGGGTCAGGGCCGCGAAGGAAAAGGCCAGACATAGAAACTGCGCGGTGGCGGCTGGTGCTGCCATCGCCATCCAACCGCGCCAATCCTTCTGCGCGCCGATCATCGGAATGACCGCCTGCAACGCGGCAATCGCGAAAGCAAGGATCAGGGTGAAATGGCCAAGTTCTGCGATCATCCGCGCATCTTAATGCGTCCTGTCGGCGGGGCCAATGGCCTGCGCGCCAATGTCGCGGCAAAGTGTGGTGTTTGGCGGGTTGCCTGGATGGAACACAAGACCTTCCGGGTCGTGATGACACGGCCAAGACATTCCAGCCTTGGTTCGGGCGACCAGCCCGGACCGCGCCCGACCCTCCCCTCGGGAGAGCGCATTGCACCGTCGCCCATTACACACAAGCCATTCGGTCTTAAGGGATAAACTGCTTATACCCCGCGATGCGAGGCGCCCTCGCAGGGTCTGGCGCGGCCCTTTCCAAGTCAATCACCCTTTGGGCCAAAGCGGCAGTCAGTCATCGCCGCGACCGCGCCATTCAGACAGCGCCGCATTGCTTTCGGTCCTGCGCGATGGTTCGGAAACGGTCACACCGGCAGGCGGCCTGACCCTGAAATAATGCGCCTCGCGCGCACCGAAATAGAACCCCACAATCGCCGCCAGCAACCACCAGAGCGGTTCGGGCACATAGTTCAGCCCGATCATGCGTTCGGCGAAACTGGCCGGATCAACCATCGCATAGACAAAGAGACCCAAGGTGCCCAGCGCCAGCATCGGCCGCGGCAACCGGTTCAGACCATTGACAAACCGGTCAAAGAATCCGGGCCGGACATATTGAAACTCGGCCCCGTGTTCGTCCAATGCGGCCAGATAGGCCTCATGCCCGGCCCGCATCTTGCCGGTGGCGTTGGGGGTGAACACTTCGGCCACACCCACCGCCGCCTGCGCCAATGCGGTGGTGGCGGCCGGCCCGCCGATGATCCGTGAAATCAGACCCATCTGGCGCATCTTTCGCGGTGCTCGGCCTCAGACAGGTGAAACCGGGGGCTGATGAATTCTTCGGCGCGGGTGATCCAGCCCCCCTTGCCGCCATCGCGGCGGCGGGCATATTTGCGGCTGGCAGGCCGGGCATCGGCCAGCGCATAGTAGTAGTTGCGCCGGGCAATCCCGTAGGCATCGGCGATCAGATCGGGGGCAGCCTCGACCGCGGCATGGGCGGCGGCGATGGTCCGCGCCCCGATGATCCCGTCATCGGCAAGATCATGGCCCATCTCGGCCAGCAGGCGTTGCAGCACCTTCACCGCATTCGCCCCGGCATTGACATACATATCGAAAACCGACGGTTGCAGCACCTCAGGCAGTTCGCTGACGCGGGGCCGCCGCCAGAAATGTTCGATGAAAATATCGACCGCCTGCGTCTTGGTCAGGGCTTTGACATCCGCCGAACTGATCCTGCCATCGCCCGTCAGATCAAGCCCCAACCGGCGCATCGTCGGCAAGGTGACACCGTATTTCGTGGCCCCGCCCGGATCATCGGGGTCATTCACATAGCCGCCTTCACGGGCGACAATGGCAGTGGCAATTTCGCTGACGCTCTGCATGGTCCGCTCCTCGGGAAAACCAAGTGCGAGCCTGCGAAAGAATGGTTAATTCGTCACTGCTTCAGCGTTCGGATCGACATAGACGCCTTGTTCCTTCAAGGCATCTATGACTTCGCGCGGCATGTATGTTTCATCGTGTTTGGCAAGAATTTCAGTGGCTTCAAAGGTGCCGTTAATCAACCGCCCCGTCGCGATCAGGCCCTGTTTCTCGGCAAACAGATCGGGCAGAACGCCGGTATAGGTCACTGGCACGGTGGCATTGCCATCGGTCACGCGAAAGGTGATCGACGTGCCTTCGCCGCGCACCAGACTGCCTTCCTCCACCAGCCCGCCCAGACGAAACACTTCCGTTTCGGGCGGGATCTTTTCGACCACTTCGGTGGGGGCCCGGAAAAACTGCATGGCGTCCGGGGCGGCCAGATAGAAGGCGACGAAACTGGCCACCATGGCCACGGCAGCAAGCGCGATGATCTGGATGCGGCGCTGTTTTTTGAGGCTTTTCATTGGCGGCTCACGGGAAGACCGGCGCCAGGGTCAGACCGGCGGTCTCAGCGATCCCCAGCATGATATTGGCGTTCTGCAAGGCCTGCCCCGACGCCCCCTTCATCAGGTTGTCGAGGACGGATATAATGATCACCCGTCCCGGCGTCCGGTCGGCCACAATCCCGATATGGCACTGGTTCGACCCCCTGACATGCAGGGTCGAGGGGTGCTGGCCCAGCGGCAGAACCTGCAAGAACGGCTCATCCGCGTATCTGTCGGCCAGCGTCTTGTGCACGGCGTCGGCATCGCCTGCGGCATAGATCGTCGCCATCATGCCGCGGCTCATCGGCAACAGATGCGGGGTGAAGCTGGCCCTCACCAGTTTTCCGGCGGCCAGCGACAATTCCTGATCCAGCTCGCCCATATGGCGGTGATGGGCGACGCCATATGCCGAAAATCCGTCATTGACCTCGCAGAAAAGGTTACCTTCGCGCAGCGCCCGCCCAGCCCCGGAAACGCCCGACTTGGCATCAATGACAATGCCGTCGCCGCTGACCACACCCGCCTGCAACAGCGGGATCAGCGGCAAGAGCGATGTGGCGACATAGCAGCCGGTATTGGCGGTGATGCGCGCCTTGGCGATCTGGGCGCGGTAGACCTCGGGCAGGCCAAAGGCCACCTCGGGCTGGATGTCCATCGCGCTATGCTCAAGCCCGTACCATTTCTTGTATTCCGCGCCGTCGCGCAGCCGGAAATCGGCCGACAGGTCAACGATCTTGACCCGCTTGTCCAATCCTTGCGCGAACCCGTGCGTCAACCCGTGCGGCAAGGCGCAAAAGGCAAGGTCAATACCCGAAAAATCAATCTCCTCGATCGTCGTCAGTTTGGGCAGTTTCAGATGACGCAGATGCGGAAAAACCCCGGCCATTTCCTGCCCGGCCTTGCGATCGGCCGACAGGGCGGCGATTTCCATCGTCGGATGGGTGGTAATCAGCCGGACCAGTTCCGCCCCGGTATATCCCGACGCGCCGAGAATGGCGATTTTATGGGCCATGGTGCTTACCTCACTTCCATACCTGCTAGATGCGGCAGAGAGGGCCGGGATTCAACCGGTTTATCTACGACAAACGTGGCCGGCAGACGCATTCGACCGCCCGATCAGGCCGCTTCAGCCAATCCGGGGCCGCGCAGCCGCATCACCATACCACCCGCCAAGCGCCGTTTCATAGGCAAGCCCCGCACGAAACACATCCGCGTCACAATAACTGCGCCCGACAATCTGGATGCCCGTCGGCACCCCGTTCGAGGCAAATCCCGACGGCACCGACAGAACCGGACAGCGGCTCAGCATGTTGAACGGCACCGTCATCACCCATCCCAGCATCGGATCGACAGTCTTGCCATTGATGGTCAGGCTGTCGCGGCTGTGATCGAAATCGGCGGGCACGGCGGGCAAAGCATTGGTCGGGCAGATCAGCAGGTCATAATCTTCCAGCAACGGCCCAAGTCGCGCATACATCTCGCCCGCCTTGTCGAGCGAAGCCACGAATTCCGACGCCGTGCTGCGGGTGGCCTTTTCGGCCATGGCGCGGACATAGGTCGTCATCTCATCCGCATGATCGGCCAGCAGCGGGGCGATATAGGTGCCAAAAATATGGTTGAGGTAGTTCAAGCCGTGTTCCAGCAGATCGGCAGGCCAGCCAAGGTCCACTTCGGTCACGCTGGCCCCCAGGGAACGAAACACATCGGCGGCAGCCAACGTATTGCGGTCAACCTCGGGGTCCACTTCGAACACCGACAGATCGCGCGACAGGGCGATCTTCATCCCCTTGATCGGGGCGTATTCCGTCGGCAGCACCAGCTTCGGGCGCAGGGTGGCGATGTCCATGGCGTGCGGTCCGCACATGACATTCTGTAACAGGATCGCGTCGCGCACGTTCCGTGCCAAAGGCCCGTTATGGCAATAGAAATCGAGGTTGAAGGGCGGTTCCTCCGGGTTGCGCCCATAGGGCGGCTTGTAGCCCACCACACCGCAGCAAGACGCCGGAATGCGGATTGATCCGCCAATGTCCGACCCGCTGGCCAATGTCGCCGTGCCGCTGGCCAGGGCCGCGCCCGATCCGCCCGACGATCCGCCGGGGGTGAAATCCGGGTTCCAGGGGTTATGCGTCACCCCCCAAAGCCGCGACCAGGTGTAACCGGCGGTCGAAAACTCCGGCGTGGCGGTGCGGGCATGGACAATGGCCCCTTCGGCCAACATGCGTTCATTCACCGGCGAGGTGCTGTCAGCGATAAAATCCTTCTGGATCAATGACCCCCCCGAGGTCGGCAGCCCTTTGATGGTGCCCTCATCCTTGATCGCCACAGGCAGCCCCTCCAGCGCCCCCGTCGCCGTGCCCTTGGCATAACGCGCCTCGGCCCTTTTTGCCGCCGCCATCGCCTGATCGTAATGTTTAAAGGTCAGGGCGTTGACGGCTGGTTCCACGGCCTCAGCCCTTTTGATCACCGCCTCCAGCACCTCGACCGGCGACAGGGTCTTGGCCCGAAACCCGGCCAGGGCGGCATGGGCCGGAATATAGCACAGATCGTCGGAAGAAGAGGTAGCGCTGTTGTCTGCCATGATTTTTTGCCCAGTTGAAGAAAACACCCGCCGTGACGCTAACACAGCTCGGACATTTGGGAATACGGAATCCGTTTGGCCCTGCCGCTGACAAAGGCCAATATGTCATGCCTGACGAAAGGCAATTTTCCGCCGCAAAAACTGCGTGGCCTTGTTCGACACCCGCGCCGGGTCGCCCGTGGTCAAAAACGCCGATTGGTGCCCCTCGCCATGCAAATCAGGATGCCGTTCCAGATAGTCGCGCAGACTCGCGGCCACCAGATTCGCCTGGGAAAAGACCTTCACCTCGGGGCCAAGTGCCGCCTGAAATGCGGCTTCCATCAGCGGGTAATGCGTGCAGCCCAAAACTGCCGCCTCCGGCTTCGGCATCCGGCGCTTCAATGCCTCGACATGGGCGCGCACCAGCGTTTCGGCCAGCATCTCGTCGCCGTCCTCGATGGCATCGACCACACCGCCGCAGGGCTGGGCCTCCACATCGACGCCGACGGCCCGGAAAGCCAGTTCACGCTGGAACGCCCGGCTGGCAACCGTCGCGGGCGTCGCAAACAGCGCCACATGCTTCACCGCCACTT
>JBATDH010000006.1:0-4676 GCA_049663365.1 Albidovulum sp.
GCCCAGGGCCATGACGGCCGGTGCCTTGTCTTTCAGTTCCATCACCACCCGTTGCGCCAATTTTGGACCAACACCGGGGGCAGCCTTGATCGCGCTCCAGTCGCCCAATGCAATCGCCCGACCGGCACCCTCGGCACCCAATGTCCCGAGAATGGCCATCGCCGCCTTGGCACCGACACCCTGCACCGAGGTCAGCATCCGGTGCCACTCCTTTTCAAGCAAGGTGGGAAAGCCGAACAATTGAAGAAGGTCTTCGCGCACCAGAAGTTCGGTAAAAAGCGCGCAAGCTTCGCCCACCGCTGGCAGACCGGCGGCGGTGCGTTGCGAGACGTGAACAACATAGCCAACCCCCCGAACGTCGATCAGCACATGATCGACCGCACGGTGCAGTACAACCCCGGCGATCCGCCCGATCATGCGGCACCCTTCATTGCAGCGGCCAGACGACCAGCGCTTTGCAAATGATGGGCGTGGCAAATGGCAATCGCCAGCGCATCGGCGGCATCGGGCCCCGCCAGTTCAACGCCCGGAAGCTGATGGCGGACCATATGGGCGATCTGGGTCTTGTCGGCATGGCCAACCCCCACGACAGTCTTTTTCACCGTGTTGGGGGCGTATTCGCCAACAGCCAGCCCCGCCTGTGCCGGAACCAGCATGGCGATACCGCGCGCCTGCCCCAGTTTCAGGGTGCCCGCTCCGTCCTTGTTGACGAATGTCTGTTCAACAGCCGCTGCATCCGGAAGGTAGCGCACAAAAACATCCGTCAGCGCCGAGTGCAGCGACAGCAATCGCATGGCCAACTCGGTTCCTTCCGAATGGATGATACCGTTGGCAACATGGCTGAGTCGCGATCCGACCATCTCGATCACACCCCAGCCGAGATTTCTCAAGCCAGGATCGATCCCCAAAACCCGCATTTCGCCCTGCTCCTGTTGCTTTTCGGACACGACTAGCACGAATGGCGAACATCGGAAAGAGTGAATGCCTTCGGCCGCCGCCACAATATCGCCGCGCCCGAGGGCAAAATCCGCCGCTGCATGGGCAGAAAGCGACATTCTACTCATCCGTATTAACGATATAATTACAAAAGGTTACTGCGGTTTTGACCCATGCAATTGGCGCATATCGGCTCTGCGACCGGTGGCCTTGTCCGGATACTGTCTGAGGTCTAATTGCCCTTCAGGAAATTCAATGCTTCCCCCGCGAAGCAAACTTTGGATCAGAGGAAAACAAAATGTCCAGCTATGATATCAACCGCCCCGCACATGCCGCCACCTTTTCCGGTGTATTCGGCCTGTTCGTTTCGTCTTTTGCGGCATGGAACGATGCCCGCACAACCCGCACCGCCCTGTCGAAACTCTCGGACCGCGAGCTTGACGATATCGGCCTGTGCCGCGGCGACATCGACACCATCGCCTCCAGAGTCTAAGGTACTTTACCTTTGATCTGGCCCGCTGAATTGGTTTGCCGTCAATCTGTATGGGATTGACGACAGGTCAGGGCAAACGGGCATATGAATCCATAAAAGCCGTGCCGGGATACCTGGCACGGCTTTTATGTTGTTTGATCCGAAAACTGGTCCGTCTGCGTATTGAACGCCGCCTGGACTATTTCACAATCACCCGGAACTGGTCGGCCAGCATCACCGTCAGCGGGTCGGCCTGCAAAACATAGGCCCCGATCTGATCCACCATCGGACCCGCGCGCAGCGCTGCAATGCGCTCTTCATACAAATCCGTGCCGATTGCCGTGTGAACCGCAGCCTTGATGCCAACGACCGTCATCATCACCAGCACAATCGGCGCTAGCACGCCACGCCGCCGCCGCGGTTGCTTTTGGCTGTTGTAATAGGAAAGACCCAGCGTACCATCGGCTTCAAATCCGCCGCCGACCTGGTGAATCTGTTCGATCCGGCCAACACGGCTGTAAAACTTCTCTAAATTTCGATCGACCATGCCGATCTCCTGACTCAACTCGCCCCACACATGGCAATGCTGAGGAGGAATTGTGGCAAAAATTGGGCAGCCCCGGCAATCGGGCGCTATTGACCCCGGACAAGAACCAATGTCGCCCATTCGCCAATTTCGTCACGATTGGCGAGTGCAAATCCCTGGGCGACATAGGTCGATATCACCTCATCGGCCTGCGTGATCAATATCCCGGACAGGATGGCATGACCACCGACAGCTATATGCGCGCGCATATCCGGGGCTAAATCTATCAACGGCCCTTTCAGAATATTGGCGAACACCAGATCAAAGGGGCTCTTTGCGGCGATTTCGGCATGGTCAAAGCCCACAGCCTCGATGCACGCGACCCGATCCGAGAGAGCATTGGCATCCACATTCGCCGCCGCCACTTCCACGGCGACCGGATCAATATCCGAAGCGATAACCGGATCGGGCCAGATCGACGCCGCCGCCATCGCCAATACCGCCGTGCCACAGCCGATATCCGCGACGTTTCGCGCGCGAAACCCGGCGCGGTCCAACCGGTCGAGCGCCAACAGGCACCCCAAGGTCGTGCCGTGATGTCCGGTGCCAAAGGCCATCGCCGCCTCGATCAGCAGGGCCACACTGCCCTCGGGCACACGGTCGGCATCATGGCTGCCATAGACAAAGAACCGCCCCGCCGCGACCGGTTGCAATTCGCGCTTCACATGCGCGACCCAGTCCGTATCGGGGACTTCGGACAGGGCAAAGGGGCGCGCACCGAATACAGCGGCCATTAACCGCAATTCGGTGTCGTCGGGTTCGTCGTCGAAATAGACGCCCACCTCATAGTGGCCCGACCCGTCCTCGATCTCGAATACGCCGATGCCGGTGGGTTCGGGCCGGAAATTTTCCATGGCTTCGGCCAGAGCCTCGGCGGGTTCCTTGGCAGGCAGGGTTGTCAGGGCGGAATAGATGGTCATTGCATACTCGCTTTCCGGTCAGGCCGGGGTTTAGCGGCGCTATAGCCGCCCGAAGGGTTGGCCCGCAACCCGTTAGCCTGAGGCACGCAGAATAGCGGGCCTATTCCGCCGCAACCGGCAGACGTGGTGCCAACACCGTTTCATGGCCGGGTTCGGGGTGGCGCGGTATCAACAGCGCCAGCAACAGGGAAATGGTGCTCATCCCCGCTGCAACGCCGAACACCGCCGCCGGTGAAAAAACCCAAAGATAGCCAAGCCCGGCAGGCAGAAACACCGCCGCGATATGATTGATCGTGAAGGCCACGGCGGCAGTGGGGGCGATGTCACCGGGGCTGGCGATCTTCTGGAAGTAGGTTTTCAGCGCAAAGGCCAGCGCAAAGAACAGATGGTCGATCACATACAAGCCAGCCGCAACCGCCACGCCCCAGCCGAAATAGTAGACACCACCATAGGCCAGAAACACGGCTATAAGGCCGACATACTCAAAGATCAGCGCATTGCGTTCGCCGAACCGGCCGACGGCGCGCCCCATGAAAGGGGCGAAGACCATATTAGCCAGATAGTTGATCAAGAACAGCGCTGTGACCTCATGCACTTCGAACCCGAACCGTTCGACCATCATGAAGGCGGCAAAGACCACGAAAATCTGCCGCCGTGCGCCCGACATGAATTGCAGCGCATAGTAAAGCCAATAGCGGCGGCGCAGCACGAAATGCTTGAGCTGTGGGTCAGGTGCCTCGAATTGCGGATAGGCAAAGGAGATGAACACCGCGATTGCCAGCGTCAGACCACCCGAGACGGCATAGACGAGGCCGTAGCTCAGATCGAAGGTGTTCCAGGTCAACATGATGATGCCGTAAGCAACAAGTGACGCGCCGGACCCGATGGAAACGATCCAGCCAATCGTTTGCGGTGCCTTTTTCTTATCGATCCATTGAAGTTGCAGCGATTGGTTGACGGTTTCAAAATAATGAAACCCGATCGACGACAAAAGCGTAATCGAGAGTATCCCGCCCAGCGTCGGGAACATCGCTGTCAGCGCCGTCGTCGCCCCCAAAAGACCCAAGGCCAATACCGCCAGCACCTGTTCGCGCATGATCCACAACAAAACGATGACACCGATCGCCAGAAACCCCGGAATTTCGCGCACCGTGTGCAGCCAGCCGATTTCGACGCCGGTAAAGCCCGCGGCTTCTTTCACGAAGTTGTTCAGCAGCGCGGACCATGTCGAAAAGGCAATCGGCATCGCCGCCGCCATCAAGAACAGCATGAAGGCCGGTTGCCGCCAGCGCGGCAGGCTCTTGGCCTGGGCAATTGTTAACGTGGGTGGGCGCGTGAACATCCGTCCGGCTTACGCCGCTTTTGCAGAATTGGCGAGATCATTTTGCACCCTGACCCGCATCCCGATGCAACCTCTTTTCACCACCTTATCTGCATCAGGTTACTTTGCTTCCGCTTGCGTTTTCTTCAGATCAAAAATCCTGCCCTATAGAGGGGAAGATGCGCTTCCGCCTGCTGACAGATCAGCGCAGACCACTTGCTATGAACTGATTTTGGCGACGCCCATCAGTAAAAGCTTTGCGGGTCGATATCGACCGACAGACGCAGGTTGTTCGGTATCTTCAACTGCCCGATCCATTCGGCAAGCGCTGCCTGCAAGGGTGCGGTCTTGGCCGCCTTGACCAGCAGCCGCACCCGGTGGCGACCGCGCACCCGCGCGACCGGGGCGGCGGCAGGGACGAAAACCTGCGCACCCACACGC
>JBATDH010000007.1:0-15088 GCA_049663365.1 Albidovulum sp.
GCCAAAGCGCGGCGGTTGCGGCAAGCGGAAAGGTGAACGCCCCCCACAACGCCGAAAACCCCGCTTCGGTCAGCCAACGGGCATAGAGGATCATCGCCCCCAGCAATATCGCCGACAACACCGCGAAACCCGCCGCCACAACCTCCAGCTCCTGCGCCTTTGCCACCAAGCCGAAAAGCGCCGCCGGAGACAGGTGAATGGCCAGCAACGGGCGCAGGGGCGGCGGGGTTTTTTCGGTGATCAATCGTTCGGCGCTGACCGCCCAGATGGCCGCCGCGATCAGGAAAGTCAGAACGAACAGCAACAGTGACAGTGACCCAAGCCCGATCTTGATCGCAGCAAGGGCCGCGATGATGAAACCGACAAAGCTCAGATGCCAGACAGGCGTGACTCGCCGTTGTTCTGCGGGTCCGCGGACCAGCACCCAGATCAGCAGGATCACGAAGATCCCGTGGCAGACAAGCCCGCCATAAAACAAACCGGTCAGATTGCCCGCGTAGGGCAGTAACGTCAGTACCAGCAAATAGGGACACAAGACCATCGCCGCCAACCCGGCCCGCCCCGGCAAAACCCGCAGGTCCTCAAGGATGACGCCCGGTCGCCGCAGGAGTTTTGCGGTATAGGCCAGAACAGCGAAGGTAAAAAGCAATGTCACTGCACCCAGAACAACCTCGGCCAAACCAGGCGGCAGCCCGGTATCGTCAACCATTCTGCGCCAACCGAGCCCGAGGCCAAACAACCCCATTATGGGTGGAAAAACCGCCGGGGGTGTCCTGCGCCACAGTCCCTTTTTGGGCAGGTCGGGGGATTTGAATGCCATGAAGCCGCTCGTTCCATCTGAAAACCGTCGCGCCAGTCTGCCCTGCTTGCTGGCCAAGCGCGAGAGTACGGTGCCATCTGCCAATCTGTTTTGTCAGCAATTGCGTCTTTTCGGTCGCGGCGGCACTTTCAGGACCGCTCTTGAGGCATCCGCCCCCCTTGTATGCCCGCAACAGACAGCGCAATGTCCGGGCCAGATACTGGATTGAAGCGAGAATGAAGCATGAGCGGACATGGCTATGAAACCGGCAGGCTGAACCTGCCCTTCACTGGCATTTCGACCTTTGGCAAGCGCCCATACGTTGAAGACTGGGCGGCGATCAATGTCGATGTGGCGGTTATGGGTGCCCCTTATGACATGGGTACGCAGTTTCGCGCGGGTGCCCGGTTTGGCCCGCGCGGTGTGCGCGAGGCGTCGACACTTTTCTCCTTCGGCCATGCCGGAGCCTATGATCACGAGGACGACGCCACCTATCTTGGGCCCGATGTGCGTATCGTCGATATCGGTGACGCCGACATCATCCATACCGATACCGAAAAAAGCCATGCCAGCATCGAAACCGGTGTGCGCGCCATTCTCAAGGCCGGCGCCCTGCCGGTGGTGATCGGGGGCGACCACTCGGTCAATATCCCCTGCATCCGGGCGTTCGACGATCAGGCCCCGATCCATATGCTGCAATTCGATGCCCATCTCGATTTTGTCGATGAACGTCATGGTGTGCGCCACGGCCACGGCAACCCAATGCGCCGCGCGGCGGAACAAGGCCATGTGACGGGCCTTACCCAACTGGGTATCCGCAACGTGTCCTCGACCGCCAGGGAAGGCTATGAGGCCGCGCGCGCCATGGGGGCCGATATCCTGTCGGTGCGTCAGATACGCAAGCTTGGGGTCGAGGGTGTGCTTGCCCGTATTCCGAAAGGTGTGCGGCTTTATATCACCATTGATATAGACGGTTTTTGTCCCTCTATCGCACCCGGCACGGGTACACCCAGCCATGGCGGCTTTCTCTACTATGAAGTTCTCGAAATCCTGCAAGGCGTGGCCCAAGACCATGACATCGCCGGGGTCGATCTGGTCGAGGTGGCTCCTGACTATGATCCCACCGGCACTACCTCGATTCTCGCAGCGCAGGTACTGCTCAACCTGCTCGGCTTCATCTTTCACGCCCGCAAGAACCGAGGCTAAGGCACCAAAACCGCAGGTTTCCTTTGCCACCCCCTGATCCTTGCCCTGCCAGATGGAGACGCTGATGCCCCCGGCCCACCGCCCATTGGCCGCTGCCTTGTGGATGTTCGGGGCCATATTCGGCTTTTCCGCCATGGCGGTGGCAGGCCGCCAGCTTGGCCACCAGCTCGATACGTTCGAAATCATGCTCTACCGGTCGGCCATCGGGCTGCTGATCGTATTGGCATTCTCCAGCCTCATGGGAACACGCAGCCAGATCAGCCGCCAAAAACTTGGCCTCCATTTCCTGCGTAATATTGCCCATTTCGCAGGCCAGAACCTTTGGCTCTTCGCGCTTGGCCTCATTCCGCTGGCGCAGCTTTTTGCCATCGAGTTTTCTTATCCGATCATGGTGGCGCTGGCGGCTCCGTTTTTTCTGGGCGAAAGGATGACGCCCACCCGCCTTTTGGTGGCCGCTGTCGGATTTGCCGGGGTATTGATGGTGGCGCGCCCCTTTTCGTCAGGTGGCCTGTCGCTGGGGCTCGTGACGGCGTTGCTCGCCGCGCTCAGCTTTGCCGCGACGGCGATCTTTACCAAGAAATTGACGCAGTTCGCGACCATCACCTGCATTTTGTTCTGGCTTACCGCCATTCAACTGGTCCTGGGGCTGATTTGCGCCGGTTTTGACGGCAACATCACGCCGGTCACATTGGCCACCCTGCCTTGGGTCGGCGTCATCGGAATATCAGGGCTTGGAGCGCATTATTGCCTGACAACCGCACTCAGTCTCGCGCCCGCCTCGATCGTCACGCCGATTGATTTCTTGCGCCTGCCGATCATTGGCATCGTCGGAATGCTGCTATATGGCGAAGCCATGGATGCCTGGGTGATTGCTGGTGGTGCGATCATTTTCAGCGCCAACTGGATCAACATCCTATCAGAATCGCGTTACCGGAAACGCGCATACGCTAAATCTTGCTGAGTCTACCTAACGTCACAAATTGACGTCGGCTGCATGTGAGGTATAGGATTCCATCCTGATATAGGGCTTTGAGGGGTTGAAGCCGATGGTTAAGAATTTATTGATTGCCGCCGGTACACTGGCACTGGGTGCCACGTCGGTCCATGCAGGCGCATTGGAAAGATCGTCCCAATCCGTCGCAATCCTGTTTGAACCAGGCAGCTATGCCGAATTCTCCATAGGCATTGTCAACCCGGACATTTCGGGAACCGGAAATGGCCCCTGGGCCGGGGTGTCTTCAGGCGACATAGTCGGTAGTTACGCAACACTTTCCTTTGGTTACAAACAGGCGCTCAGTGACAAGCTGGATATGGCAATTATCGTTGACCAGCCGGTAGGTGGCAAAATCAGCTATCCGGCCGCCAATGCCCCCTATCCGTTTGCGGGGTCTTCGGCCGAGGTCAGTTCTCTCGCAGTGACCGGCCTCCTGCGTTATAAATTTCCCAGCCATGTTTCCGTTTATGGTGGCCTGCGCGCAGAATCGGTCAAGGGCCATCTGAACATTGTCGCACCGGCGCTGTCGCCCGCCTTTACCAACTATAACCTGACCGCCGAACAGAATTATCAACTCGGCTACATCCTTGGCGTTGCCTGGGAAAAGCCGGAAATTGCGGCGCGCGTGGCGTTGACCTATAACTCCTCGATCACCCACGACTTCGACACTATTGAAACCGGGCTTGGCCCCGGCGCGATTCTTGATGTGATGGAAGTGGAAATCCCGCAATCGGTCAACCTGGAGTTTCAGTCGGGCATCGCCGCGAATACGCTGCTCTTTGGCTCGATCCGCTGGGTGGACTGGACCGCCTTCCAGGTTGCGCCAAATTCACTGTCGCCACAGGCGCTGGTTTCTTACCCGAACGACATGATCACCTATAACATCGGCATCGGGCGCAAGTTCAATGAGACCTGGTCGGGCGCGGTGACGGTAGGATATGAAAAGCACTTTGGCGATCCCGTCAGCAACCTGACAGCCAATGACGGCGTCAAAAGCGTCGGGCTGGCGGTCACCTATACCAAAGACAACATGAAAATCACCGGCGGGTTGCGCTATCTCGACATCGGCGATGCGACGACAACCAGCGTCGCCTCCAGCTTCAGCGGCAATAGCGGTATTGCGGGCGGTGTCCGCATCGGATTCAATTTCTGAACGACATTGGTTGCACGTCAATTGAATGGCCCGGCCACAAGGCGGGGCCATTTGCATTTGGTGATGTCGTTTGTCACAACATTCGGGTGGCGGCGGGTGTCTTGTTTGGCATAGCTTGCGCCTCATGAAACAGACCCAAACCACCATCTCACCGCGCGCCTGGGCATTGCTGGGGTTGCTGGCCCTGATCTGGGGCGCATCCTTTCTGTCGACGCGCGCGGCGCTGACCGAAGTCGGGGTGCTGACCACGGTGGCGTTCCGCGTCTCTGGTGCGGCGGCGCTGCTTTGGGTTTTCGTGGCCGCCCTGCGACTGGCGGTGCCCAAAGACCCGCGATCCATCGTGGCTTTCCTGGGCATGGGCGTTCTCAACAATGTCATTCCCTTCACCCTGATCGTCTGGGGGCAACAACATATCGCCTCGGGGCTGGCCGGCATTCTCAATTCGGCCACGGCCCTTTTCGCGGTTTTGCTGGTGCCGCTGTTTTTTGTCGACGAAAGACTGACCCTGCGCAAACTGCTGGGGGTGGCCTTGGGTTTTGCCGGGGTCGCCGTGATTATCGGCATCGCCAATCTGGCCCAGCTTGATCCGCGATCACTGGGGCAGATTGCCGTCCTCGGTGCGGCGTTCAGCTATGCCCTATCCGCGATCTTCGCGCGCAAATTCCTCAAGGGTTTGCGCCCCGAAGTGTCTGCTGCCGGAATGCTCAGTGCAGCGGCCCTGATAATGATCCCCCTGGCGCTGTTGATCGACGGGGTGCCGACATTGGCCTATGGCACCCAGACATGGGCTGCATTGGCCTATCTTGCCTTCGTAGCATCGGCACTGGCCTATATCCTTTATTACCTTGTCCTGAACCTCGCAGGCGCCGGAAACGTCAGCCTTGTGACATTGATGATCCCGCCGATCGCGGTCTTTCTGGGCGCGCTCGTCTATGGCGAAGCCCTGCCAACGCAGGCTTTCGTCGGGCTTGCCCTCTTGGTCATAGGTCTTTTGATCATCGACGGCCGGATCGAGAAATTGGCCCTGGCAAGACACTCTGCCAAGGAAAATCTGTGAAAATCAGCGCTACAACGTTTTACCTTTCAACATAAAGTCGAAATGCTTTAGGCAGTCGCCATCAGGTGCGAGGATGGCGGCATGATCTATAACACGGCACAGGAATGGCAGGCGGCGACGAACAAGCGTGTCTTGCTTTTTGGCATGTCCGGCCTCGGCAAGACCCATGTATCGAACCTGCTGCGCGCCTCAGGCGACTGGTTTCACTATTCGATCGATTACCGCATCGGCACGCGCTACATGGGCGAACACATTGCCGACAATTTCAAACGCGAAGCGATGAAAATCCCGCTTTTGCGCGATCTTCTGATGACGGATTCGGTGCATATCACCTCCAACATCACCTTCAACAACCTTTCGCCTCTGTCGACCTATCTTGGCAAGCCCGGCGATCCGGCCAAGGGTGGTCTGCCCTTCGACGAATACAGGAAGCGCCAGGATCAACACCGTGCGGCTGAAACCGCTGCACTTGTTGACACCGCCCATTTTGCCGACCGGGCGATGGAGCTTTATGGCTATGCCAATTTCATCTGCGATTCGGGTGGTTCCATCTGTGAAATCGTCGATCCGGAGAACGCCGCCGATCCGGTTTTGTCGGCGCTCTCGAAATCTGTGCTGATGGTCTGGATCAAAGGCACCGGATCGCACAGTGTCGAACTGGTGCGGCGTTTTGACCGGTCGCCGAAGCCGATGTATTATCAGGCCGATTTCCTGACATTATGCTGGTCGGAATATTTAAATGAATTCAACAAGAAGGGTAACGACGTTGATCCAGATTCCTTCATCCGCTGGACCTATGCGCGTGCGCTTGAGCATCGGCAGCCGCGCTATGCCGCGATGGCCAGAAACTGGGGCATAAGTGTCACCGCCGAAGATGTGGCCATGGTCAAGACGGCCGAAGATTTCGAAGCCCTGATCACCAGCGCACTTGAACGCCGCGGCTGAAATCCTCAAACAGCCATTCCACCCAGGAGACAAAATGCCCATCACCCTGCCAGAATCGCTTCCGGCCTTTGAGGTTCTGTCAAAGGAAGGCGTCATGGTGATGTCGCCGGACCGCGCCGCCCATCAGGATATCCGCCCGCTGCGGATCGGGCTCTTGAACCTGATGCCAAAGAAAATTCAGACCGAAAACCAGTTTGCACGGCTCATCGGGGCCACGCCTTTGCAAATTGATTTTCAGCTTATCCGCATGTCCGAACATGAAACCAAAAATACTGCCGCCGAACATATGGCCGCTTTTTACCGGCCGTTCCAGCAGGTCAGGGATGAAAAATTCGACGGGTTGATCATTACCGGTGCCCCGATAGAACACCTGCCCTTCGAAGAGGTTACCTATTGGAACGAACTGTGCGAGGTCATGGAATGGACCCAGACCAATGTGCATTCGACCTTTGGAGTCTGCTGGGGCGGGATGGCGATGATCAAACATTTTCACAACGTCGACAAGCATATGCTGCCCCACAAGGCTTTTGGTTGCTTTCGTCATCTGAACCTAGCCCCCGCCTCGCCCTATCTGCGCGGATTTTCGGATGATTTTGTCATCCCGGTCAGCCGCTGGACCGAAATGAAAGGCACCGAGATCGACGCGGCCCCCGGCCTGACAACCTTGCTGGGGTCGGATGAAGTCGGCCCCTGTCTGGTCGAAGACAAGAATCACCGCGCACTCTATATCTTCAACCATTTTGAATATGACAGCGGCACCCTGAAGGAAGAGTATGACCGCGATATCGCCAATGATACGGCGATCAATGTGCCGCTGAATTACTACCCTGACGATAACCCTGCCCGGCACCCGCTCAACCGGTGGCGCAGTCACGCGCATCTTCTATATGGCAACTGGATCAACGAGATTTATCAATCCACACCGTTTGATCCGAGCTTGATCGGCACGTAACCGATTAAGTTAAATAAACATTCTGGCATGTGGCATCCCACTGAAGTCTCTCGACAGACATTGTTTCCCATGCCATGTATGAAGACGGGGATGTTTGAATAGGTTCAATTTTCAGTGGGTCGTAGCTGATCCGATCATTTGAGCCATGGGTTGTTTGGACGGGCAATTCTGGCGGTCGGACGGGTGCAGAATTAATGCGAAGGGCACAGCCATGCCGTGTGAAGTGACCGCCCACCTTGCCCGTGTGCTTGCGGCGACATCGATCGAAGACATATGGGCAATGCACTGCAAGAAGATGGCCGAATATGGCTTTGATCGGCTGCTTTACGGGTTCACCCGATTTCGCACCCGCGATTCTTTTGGCCATGCAGATGATATTCTGGTGCTGTCCAATCACGATCAAGACTATTTTGACGCCTTCATCAAAAGCGGCCTTTTCAACGACGCGCCGATGGTCAGATGGGCAGCGGCCAATGTGGGGGCCTGTTCATGGCGGCGCATAGAAGAGATGCTTGCAAGTCATGATCTGACTGAATCCGACCGCAGGATCATCGAAATAAACCATGCTCATGGTGTTCGCGCCGGTTATTCGATCAGCTTTCCTGACACCTCGGTAAGGGCAAAGGGAGCAATCGGGCTATGCGCGCCGGACGGGACCCGCCAACATCAGGTAGAGGATATCTGGGAAAAACACGGTCAGGACATTCTTCTGATCAACAATGTCAGCCACCTCAAAATCACAGCCCTGCCCTTCACTTTAGCCCATCGAAGCCTCACACCGCGCCAGCGCCAGGCGCTGGAATGGGTCGGTGATGGCAAGACCATGCAAGACATTGCTACGATCATGGGACTCACCCAGGCGACGGTAGAAAAGCACCTGCGCGGCGCGCGGGTGTCACTGGATGTTGAAACCACTGCCCAGGCCGTCCTGAAGGCTTCCTTTCAAAACCAGATATTTGTGGTCTCTACCTGAGCAAGATCAGATTTATCCCATTCTCGCCTTTCACGACCGATATATCGGCGGACCACTGACGATCACAAATAGTTGAACAGAGAATCCGGCAAAACCGCGAGAGGTATGGATTCCCCTACTTCCTTTACCCTTGGTAAACCGGCACCTTTGGGATGTTCCATGAGTGGTGGCATTAGCCAGGAACGGCGGCCCGAGCCAGCTTACGTGTTTTGTGGGGGTGAGGGACGCACCGGGAAACCGGATGTCGACCCGGCGGGCGTGTTTGTGCCCGACGGGTCGACACACGACGCGCCCTGTCCTCATCCCCAACAGGTGCTGGCGCGGAATGTAAGCGGTGCGTGTCTGCAATGGGCACGCACCGTTTTTTATGTCTTCCATAAGCATAAGGCCGGACAGATATGCCCGGCCTTAACCAAAATCAATTCAGTGCGTTTTTTATGCGCCGCGAGTCTTGGCCACCTCGGCGGCGAAATCCTCTTCTTTCTTCTCGATCCCTTCGCCGACGGCGATGCGCACAAAGCCCGTGATCGCAATGCCGCCGTCCTTGGCGGCCTGCCCGACAGTGGTCTTGCCGTCCATGCTTTTGACATAGGCCTGATTCACCAGCGTCACGTCGGAAAGGAATTTCTTCATCCGACCGGGGATGATGTTTTCCCGAATGATGTTTTCCGGTTTCGGCTTGGCTGAATTGGCATTCTCTTCAAGCGCGGTGGCAATCTGTACTTCGCGCTCTTTTTCGACCACGGCGGCGTCCAGATCGCTTTCGTCCAGAGCCAGCGGATTGATTGCAGCAATATGCATCGCGATGCCGCGGGCCAGCTCCGCATCTGCACCGCTAAAGGCCACCAATACGCCGATCTTGCCCATGCCGTCAGTCGCGGCATTGTGGACATAGGACACAACCGTATCGCCCTCGATAGAAACCATCCGTCGCAGGGTCATGTTTTCACCGATCTTGGCGATGGCGTCGGTCATGACCTCGCTGACCGGCTTGCCGCCGATCTTGGTGGCGTTCAGCGCATCAATGTCGGATGCGCCCATGGCCGCCTCGGTGATCGAGCGGACAATGGCCTGGAATTCTTCGTTCTTGGCGACGAAGTCGGTTTCCGAATTGACCTCGACAGCAGCGCCTTTTCCATCTGAAACCGCAACGCCGACAAGTCCTTCGGCCGCAACGCGGCCCGATTTCTTGGCGGCCTTGGCCAGACCCTTGGTGCGCAGCCAATCCACCGCCGCGTCCATGTCGCCGTCGGTTTCGGTCAGCGCTTTTTTCGCATCCATCATCCCTGCGCCGGTCGAATCGCGCAGTTCCTTCACCATCTGGGCGGTGATTGCCATGTCTGGCTCTCCTCAAATTCAAAAATGGATCAGGCAGGGTACTTTCCCTGCCCGATTAAGATAAAGGTAGCGGCAGATTACGCCTCGGCTGCGGCCTCGGCTTCGGCCACGGCCTCTTCACCCGGCGCTTCTTCCAGCGCTCCAAGATCGACACCGGCAGCGCCCATCTGGGCAGTCATGCCATCCAGAGCCGCACGGCTGACCAGATCGCAGTAAAGCGCAATGGCGCGGGCGGCGTCGTCATTTCCGGGAATCACATAGTCGATTCCCTTGGGCGAACAATTGGTGTCGACAATGGCCACAACCGGAATACCAAGCTTGTTGGCTTCCAGAATGGCCAGGTCTTCCTTGCCCACGTCGATGACGAAAAGCAGATCCGGAACACCGCCCATATCGCGGATACCACCCAGCGAGGCCTGCAATTTGCCCTGCTCACGCTCCAGGCCCAGACGCTCTTTCTTGGTCAGACCTTCGGCTCCGCCCGCCATGATCTCGTCAATCTGCTTGAGACGCGTGATCGACTGCGACACGGTTTTCCAGTTGGTCAGCGTGCCACCCAGCCAGCGGTGGTTCATGTAATACTGTGCGCAACGCTCGGCAGCATCGGCGATGGCCTTCTGGGCCTGACGCTTGGTGCCGACAAAGAGGATGCGACCGTTCTTTGCCACCGTCTCGCGAATGACGTTCAACGCCGCGTCCAGCATCGGGACGGTCTGGGTCAGATCGAGAATGTGAATGCCGTTGCGGTCGCCGTAGATGTACTCGCCCATCTTGGGGTTCCAGCGCTGTGTCTGGTGGCCGTAATGTACGCCCGCTTCCAATAGCTGACGCATGGTAAATTCTGGCAGTGCCATGTCCGTTTTCCTTTCCGGTTTCTACCTCGGCGAAGCCATCATCGCGGATATTACCCGTGACAACCGGCGGACCATTCGGGGATTTCTCCCCCGAGGGCCCAAGCCTCGCCTGTGAAGTGTCGCGCGTATAGGGGCAAACGGCTTTGTGCGCAAGCGTTTGTGTGCTGCAATACGCTTGGACGGCGGGCAGTGGGAAAAATCGGGTTCAACGGACGTTAAGTGCGCGAAGCCTTGCGATTTGCAAACGATTCGCACCTGAGGGAAGACGGCTCAGCCCTTTGGGGGGTACTGCCCGATTTTGTTGCCGCACACTCGATTTACAAACGAAAACAGTTTGTTTCCCTTTCCCGGACAACCCGACTTGGGCAAAAAGGCCATGATTGTTAATTTCGCTCTGGTTGTGGGTTTGTCGCAATTCTCGCAACATTGAGAACGCTGACAGCCGAAAATACGACAGAATTTTAATACACGGACACCCATTGTTTCCAGTTTTTCCGACCACCGGAACCTTTGGTTGACCTCAACGTCATCTATGGGTCCGAAAAAGCCTTGATCGTCCATAGTCATGCCCCGGCGTGGACGGATTCAGCCGCTTAATGGTTCTTGTCGACGCACCGTTCCACTGAGTTTCTGAGGCGCTCGCATCGACAATGTTGAGAATTGTAACAAGTGCCTGGGTAACGAGTTTTTAGTCACGAGTATTCCTGAGGTGCGTACAGTCTTAGTGGAGCTGTTCGCACCTCGGCCGTCGGGCCTTACCGGTTTTCTCGCGCCTCCTTCATATTGCATGCAACCATGCGACCAGCGGCGACAGATGCCGGGCGCGCGCCAGAACTTCGTCAACGGCGTGGGCCGTGCCGATCCAGCCGGGCATTAGCGCCCCTTCCATGGTCCGCGCCACTATCCCCTTGTAGCGCAACAGGAAATCCCATTCCGGGTCGCCCTCATACCCTGACGGCACCCGTTTCAGATGCGGCTCGTCCATGAAACACCCGACGTCTTCGGCCCCTTTCAGCGCCGCCAGCAGAAGTCCCCGGTCATGGCTGTCTTGCACCCGTTCACGATATCGCCCCAGCGCACCGGCATCGAGCGACCATTGCCCCACCCCATAGCCGATGCCCTCGGGGTTCAGCACGAAGTGAAAGGCCGCAGATCGGTTGGGATGATCGCCGGCCCAGAACACCAGATGCATGTTGGGGTCATAGGGTGCCTTGTCTTCGGAAAAACGGATATCCCGGTTGATCCGCCGAACCGACCCGTTCAACGAAGGATCGGCCTTCAGCGGCGGATCAAGTGACCGCACGCCCGAGGCAATGGTCTCGACGAAGGCGTGGGCAGGTGTTTTCCAATGTTCCTCATACCGTTCGCGATTGGCCTCGAACCAGCTTCGCTTGTTATGGGCCTTCAGGTCAGACAGGAATGCGAAGGTCTCGGGCGAAAAACCGGTGAATGCTGACATGGCGAGCTCCGTCGATTGAATAGCCAAGGGATACCTGTTCACTATACACATATTATACGCCGTCTCGCCAAGGAGTTCATTTTCCATGCCCCTGCTCCCCTTCATCCGCGCACTTCCTGCGCTGGATCTGCCCTTTCCCGATGAAAAGGTCAGCACCAATGCCATGCGCTCAGATGGCGCGCTGGCGGTCTTTTTCACTTTTCATGAAGACCTTGAATTGCCGCCGCATTCGCACAAGGCGCAGTGGGGAACGGTGATCAAGGGCTGGCTTGAGCTGACGATGGATGGCAAGACCCACCGTTATCTGCCCGGCGAAAGCTATTCGATCCCGTCGGGCACCGTCCATTCGGCCAAAGGGCCCGCAGGGGCCATTGTTTTCGACCTTTTCGAGGAACCCGACCGCTATGCCCTGCGCGGCTGACCCGAATCCTGTGTCCATCACATGACCGAAAAACCCGATATACTCTGCATCGGATCGGTCCTGTGGGATATCATCGGGCGCAGCCCGTCGCATATGCAGGCGGGTGCGGATGTGCCGGGGCGCATCACCCGGCTTCCCGGCGGGGTGGCGATGAACATCGCGATGACATTGGTGCGCTTCGGGTTGAAACCGGCCCTTTTGACGGCAATCGGCCGTGATCCTGAAGGGGATGACCTGATTTCTGCCTGCCAGCAACTCGGGATGATCACCGATCACATCTATCGTTCCGACGATCTGCCGACCGACCGCTACATGGCCGTTGAAGGCGGCAATGGCCTGATCGCCGCCATCGCTGATGCCCATTCGCTCGAAGCGGCGGGTGACAAGATACTGCGCCCCTTGGCCGATGGTCGTTTGGGGCGCGAAAGCGATCCCTGGACCGGGCCGATCGCGCTTGACGGCAATCTGACCCAATCGCTTCTGGCCGACATCGCCCGCGCGGCACAATTCGCCAGCGCCGATCTGCGCATCGCCCCCGCCTCGCCCGGCAAGGCCGAACGCCTGTTGCCATTGCTGCCAATGGCCAATGCCACGATCTATGTGAACATTGAAGAGGCGGGGCTGCTCTGCCAACGGCGATTTCACGGGGCCGAAGATGCGGCCCAGGGGCTGCTTGACCGAGGAGCGGCGCGCGTTCTTGTCACCGATGGGGGCAGATCCTGCGCCGACGGCACGGCGCAAGGCATCATTGTGGCCACTCCGCCCCAGGTTCTCGTTACCCGTATCACGGGTGCTGGTGATACTTTCATGGCGGCCCATCTTGTGGCGGAAATGCGTGGCGCTGACCGCGCCGCCGCACTTGGGGCCGCACTCACAGCCGCAGCCCACTATGTTTCAGGAGATATTGGCTCATGACCGCCCCACTGACTTTCGCGCCCGAAGTTGCCAAAGCCCGCCAGAACGGCCTGCCGGTGGTGGCGCTTGAATCCACGATCATCACCCACGGAATGCCCTGGCCGCAGAATGTTGAGACGGCGCAAAAGGTCGAGACCGAAGTGCGGGCCAGCGGGGCGGTCCCGGCCACCATCGCTGTCATGGGCGGACGGATACATATCGGCCTGACCGAGGATGAGTTGAACGCCCTCGCCCGCACCAAGGACGTCGCCAAGCTCAGCCGCGCGGATATGGCCGCCTGCCTTGCCACCGGCGGCACCGGTGCCACGACGGTCGCCGCCACCATGATCGCGGCACATCTGGCGGGGATCGCGGTCTTTGCCACCGGCGGTATCGGTGGCGTTCACCGGGGTGCTGAAGCCAGCTTTGACATATCCGCCGATCTACACGAGCTTGGCCAAACCCCGGTCACGGTGGTTGCGGCAGGTGCCAAGGCCATTCTCGACCTGCCTAGGACGCTGGAGGTTCTCGAAACCCTGGGGGTGCCGGTCATTGCTTATGGCCAGTCGGATTTTCCTGCCTTCTGGTCACAATCCTCGGGCCTGCGCGCCCCACTGACAATGACCTCGGCGCGCGATATAGCCGCCGCCCATGTAATACGGGGGCGGCTGGGGTTGAAGGGCGGCCAGCTTGTCGCCAATCCGATCCCGCAGGATGCCGAAATTCCCCGCGCCGAAATAGACCCTGCCATTGAAACCGCGCTGGCCGAAGCCGCCGCCAAACACATCGCGGCCAAATCGGTCACGCCCTTCCTGCTGGCGCGGATATTCGAACTGACCAATGGTCGTTCGCTTGCCGCGAACATCGCGCTGGTTTTGAACAATGCACGTCTTGGTGCCCAGATTGCCCGCGAGATTGCCGCCCAAAACCAAGCCTGACAGAACACCCCCATCTCCGCCATTGTGAGAAAGCAAGACAGGCCCTACATTGGTTTTTCGAACGGGGGATCGCGATACATGACACCGAAAACCGAAAAGCCGGATCACGGCGCACCCCCACCGCGGCGACGGGGACTCGTCGCGCGGTTTCGGGCGAATTTGCTGACCGGTCTTGTCGTGATCATGCCGATTTCGCTGACAATCTGGCTGATCTGGACGCTGACCGGCTGGATCGACAGTTGGGTGCTGCCTTTGGTTCCCTATCATTTGCGTCCCGAACAATATATCGGCATCAACCTGCGCGGGGTCGGAGTCATCATCTTCCTGCTGTTCACCGGCGTTGTCGGTTGGGTGGCCAAGGGACTCATGGGGCGGTCGCTGATCGGCTGGGGGGAGCGTATCGTCGACCGGATGCCAGTGGTCCGGTCGATCTACAATGCGGTAAAGCAGGTCGCCGAAACGGTCTTTTCGCAAACCGAATCGAAGTTCGAACAGGCCTGCCTTATCGAATATCCGCGCAAGGAAATGTGGGCGATCGGCTTTGTCTCGACCGTGGCGCGCGGTGAAATCCTTCAGCGTCTGCCCGATGACGAAGTGATGACGATATTCCTGCCCACAACCCCCAATCCGACTTCGGGCTTTTTGCTCTATGTTCCCAAGAAGGATGTCACATTCCTCGATATGTCCGTCGAAGACGCCGCAAAACTGGTGATATCGGCAGGGCTGGTCTATCCGACGCCCAAGATCAATGGTGGACCCATCGGCAAATAGGCGCTCAAGTCAAAGCGCGGTCCAGCCGCCATCGACGCTGATAGTGGTGCCGGTGATCTGATTGGCCGCGCTTGAGCACAGGAATACCGTCGTGCCGCCGATCTCTTCCACAGTTGCAAATTGCCGCGACGGCTGGCGTGCCAGCATGACCTCGCGGACGACTGTTTCGCGGTCCATGTTATGGGCCTTCATCTGATCGGGTATCTGCGCCTCGACCAGCGGGGTCAGCACATAGCCGGGGCATATCGCGTTGCAGGTGATCCCCTGCCCCGCCGCTTCCAGTGCCGTGGTCTTGGACAGCCCAACAATCCCGTGCTTGGCCGCGATATAGGCC
>JBATDH010000008.1:0-6514 GCA_049663365.1 Albidovulum sp.
CTGCCGGAACGCGACCTTTATGTGTCGCGCCAGCACCGGATGCTGGTCGCCTCGGACATCGCCCGGCGTATGTTCGCCGCGCGCCGGGTGCTGGTGGCGGCGATCCGCCTGACCGAATTGCCGGGTATCCGGGTCGTTCCGGCGGTGCGGGATGTGGACTATTTCCACCTGCTGTTTGACGCCCATGAAATCATCTTTGCCGAAGGCGCGCCGACCGAGAGCCTTTACACCGGGGCCAATGCCCTTGCCGCGCTGACGCAAGAGGCCCGCGACGAAATCGCCGCCCTGTTTCTTGCCAGCTTGCGCGCAGATCACCAGCCTGAACCGGCGCATCTTGTGCTAACCGGCAAACAGCAGCGCAGGCTGGTCGCGCGCCATCTGAAAAACCACAGGGGCATTCTGGAAACGGCCGACCTGGCGCAAAGCCATGACCGCCGCTGACCGGAACGGATTGTCTGCCGTCCGGTCAAGTGCCGCTGTTACCCGCACGGGCGGTTTCAATCGCACTGATGTCGATCTTGCCCATGGTCATCATCGCCTCCATCGCCCGTTTCGCCGCGGCAGGGTCCGGGTCGGCCAACGCCGCCATCAGCGCCCGAGGTACGATCTGCCACGACAGGCCAAAACGATCCTTGCACCAACTACAGGCGCTGGCTTCGCCGCCGCCGTCGACTATGGCGTTCCAGTAGCGGTCGGTTTCTTCCTGGGTGTCGGTATAGACCTGAAAGCTCACCGCTTCGTTGAACTTGAAGTTCGGGCCGCCGTTGAGGCCGAGGAAAGGCTGGCCGAGCACGGTGAATTCGACGGTGATTTCCTGTCCCGCGCGGGTTGACGGATTGTCGGCGGGTGAGGCGAGCGCCTTGCCGACATGGCTGTCGGGGAAAGTCGCGGCATAGAATTCTGCCGCTTCACGCGCGTTGCCGTCGAACCAGAGACAGGTTGCGATCTTTGTACGTGTCATCGTCGGTCTCCTAATTTGGCCCGACCAGCGCGAAGAGCGCGCCTTGCGGGTCGCGACCGACCATGATGAAGGCGCCGCCGGGCACTTCATGGGGACCGTGCAGCGACTGGCCACCCGCCGACACCACGCGGTCGATGGCCGCCGCGACACCATCGGTGCCGAAATAGGGCAACCAGAAAGGATGGTCGGGGCCGGGCATTCCGGGTGCCCGTTTCATCATGCCGCCGATGTCGGATTTGCCGTGGCGGAACAGATCATAGTTGCCCATAGGCCCCATGTCGATGGAATCGCCGGGTTTCCAGCCGAAGTGTTTGCCATAGAACGCCATGGCCGCTTTGGGGTCAGAGGTCATCAATTCGTGCCAGCAGCCGTGCCCCGCCTGCATCTGGGCGTAGGCGCGGCTGTCATCGTCAAGCGGTTGCAGGATGCCGAAAGCGGCGCCCTGCGGATCGACGACGATGGCGAAACGCCCGGTGCCGGGGATGTCGGCAGGGGCGCGGTGGATGGAGCCGCCCGCCCTGGCGATGGCGGTGGCGGTTTTGTCGCAGTTGGTGACGGTCAAATAGATCATCCAGAAGGCTGGCATTTCCGGCGTGGCGGGCATCAGCCCGGCAACCATATCGCCACCGGCGCGGGCCAGCCGGTAGTCGAACCCCTCCATCCCGGCGCTGCTGGTGGCCCAGCCAAGCACCTGCCCGTAAAAATGCGCCGAGCCGTCGGGGTCATGGGTGGTCAATTCGTACCAGCAGGGTTTGCCGCGTTTCGGTTTGGCCATGATCTCCTCCTCCGGGGATGGTTGGGATGGCATCATTCCTTGGCACCAAGATTGCGCCTTTGAGCCGATGAAAGCAAGTTTTGGCCGGAACCGATCAGACGGCGCGATCGAGTTTCGTTGACAGATGGATCAGGCTTTCGGAGGATTTGACCCCGGTCATGTCGCCGATCTGGTCAAGCACGCTGTCGATCTGCGCGGTTGAGGGGGCGGCGATCTGCAACAGGAAATCCACCCGGCCCGAGGTGGTGTGCACCCGTTCGACCTCGGTTATGGCCTTCAGCCGGGTCAGCACATTGGCCTGGGCGCGCGGTTCGATGTTGAGAAGGACCGTGGCGCGGATGCGGCCCTGGCGCGCGGCCTCGCCGAGTTTGACGGTATAGCCGGCGATCACGCCCGACGATTCCAGCCGTTCCAGCCGGGCCTGAATGGTGGAGCGGGCCACCTTCAGCCGCCGCGCCAGCGTCGCCACGGAAATGCGCGCGTCTGCGCCGAGAAGGGAGAGGATCGAGCGGTCGAGATCATCCATGCGGCAGCACTGTCATTGTGAAGGGTATTTTCGTCAATATAACGAAGCGGTGCTGCAAATCTACTCTTTTGCCATAGCTGGAGTTTTCGGGTTTGCCCGGCGCTTTGCCGCAGTCCGCAGTTGGTGAAGGCGGTGAAAGGTCACATTTGCGCGCCATGGGTCAACATTCTGTCAAACTTGCCGTGTAAGGCTTGCCAACACGGTCGGGATGGCAAATCGTCGGGGGCAAGTCCCTGCAAATTATCCCGCAGACAGTGATCAAGGAAAGTCAACGTGCCGCGACAGCGCCAACATCGCCAGCCTTCGAGAGACGCTCGGCAGCGGTCTGGCCTGTATTGTGCCCATCCGGTGGGCATGGGGACGGGCGTGTGATGTGGTTGAAGCAAAAGTTGCTGAAACTGCTGCGCATTGGCCGCCGGGTCGAGATAAAAACCCCTGTGCGGGGCCGCGCCTTTGGCGAGCGGCACTCGATGGATCATGTGATCTTGCTGGACGGAACCTTGTCGTCGCTGGAGCCGGGGCATGAAACCAATATCGGGCTTATCTACCGCAAGCTTTTGGATGTGCCGCAATCGGCGCAGATGTCGCTTTACTATGAGGCCGGGGTTCAGTGGCATGTCTGGCGCAACACGCCCGACGTGGCGATGGGGCGCGGCATCAACCGGCAGATCCGCCGTGCCTATGGCTGGCTGGCGACCCGCTACCGTCCCGGCGACCGGGTATTCCTGTTCGGCTATTCGCGCGGTGCCTATGCGGTGCGGTCGCTTGCGGGAATGATTGATCAGGTCGGCTTGCTGCGTGCCGATCACGCGACGGAACGCAATGTGCGGCTGGCCTACCGCTATTACCAGCGCGATAGCGAAAGCCCGTTTGAGGCGATTTTTCGCAAGAAATTCTGTCATCCGGAGATCGGGATCGAGATGATCGGGGTTTTCGACACGGTCAAGGCGCTGGGCGTGCGGCTGCCGTTCTTGTGGATGTGGACCGAGCCGCAGCATGAATTTCACAATCACAAGCTCGGGCCGGTCGTTCGCCACGGCTATCACGCGCTGGCGCTGGACGAAAACCGCGCGGCGTTTGACCCGATCTTGTGGGACACGACCAATGGCGATTGGGAAGGGCGGATCGAACAGATGTGGTTTCGCGGCGCGCATGGCGATGTCGGCGGCCAGTTGGGCGGGTTCGATGCCGCGCGGCCCTTGTCAAACATCCCGCTGGTGTGGATGCTGGAAAAGGCCGAGAGCTGCAATCTTGCTCTACCGGAGAACTGGCGCGACGGGCTGGTGACGGATGCGGGGGTTGCGTCGGTCGGCACCATACGCGGCTGGGGCAAGGCGTTTTTGTTCCGCGCTAGGCGGCAGGTGGGCGTCGATCCGTCTGAAAGCATCCACCCCTCGGCACTGGGCAACGACAGGGCGCAGCGGTTCTGGCCGGTGCGGGCTGCGTCAGCCGCCGGACATGATCAGACAGGTGGTTGAGCCGGTGGCATAAAGCCTGCCATCGCCAAGGCCGCGGATTTCGCCCTGGGCGACGGCGGTGGAACGACCGGCGTGCTGGATGAGGCCGGTGGCCTCGACCTCATCGCCGATTTTGAGCGCGCGGGTGATGTTTATCTTGTATTCCAGCGTCGTATAGTAACTGCCTTTGGGCACCATCGTCATCACCGCACAGCCGAGGCAACTGTCAAGCAAGGTGCCGTACCAGCCGCCATGAACCCCGCCCATCGGGTTGGTATGGGCAAATTCCGGCGTACCGCGAAAGGACACGCGGCCTTCCTCGACCAGATGCAGGCGGAAATTGAAGGGGGTGGTGATGGCGGCCCCGGCGATGTCGCCGGACAGGACCGCGCGCATGAAATCGAGCCCCGACATCGACAGGATCGTGTCTTTGCTGACCAGATCGGCGGGGGAGCGGGCGGCGAAGGGTTTGGGCATGGTCTCTCCTGATGCGGCCATCAGGAAATAAATTGCCCGGCCCCGTCAATCACCAAAACGGGGCCGGGCATCAGAACGTGGCGTAACGCCGGTTGGGACGGACGTCGGGTGCCGAGTTGGCTCAAGCAACGTTCTGCAGGGAGACTTCGGGCGCGATACCCAGCGCGAAACAGATGTCGCGGGTCAGGTGGGGGCGGTTGAGGGTGTAGAAATGCAGATCCTCGACCCCGCCCTGGATCAGGTCGTCGCAAAGCTCGGTTGCGACCGAGATGGCCAGCAGTTCCTCGCGGCCGTCGCGCAGCGCGGTGGTGAAGGCATCGTCGAGCCAGCCGGGAACCTGCGCGCCGCAGCGCCGGGAAAAGCGTTTCGCCCCCTCCCAGGAAGTGATCGGCAGGATGCCGGGGATGATCGGCGCGTCGATCCCGGCCTTGGTGCAGGCATCGCGGAAGCGAAAGAAGGTTTCGGCCTCGAAGAAAAACTGGGTGATGGCAGAAGATGCGCCTGTATCGAGTTTGCGTTTCAGCCAGGCAACGTTGGCGGCCAGATCGGCAGCTTCGGGATGGGCCTCGGGGTAGGCGCCGACGCGGATGTTGAAGCGGCCGGCATCGGCCAATGCCTCGATCAACTCGACCGAATTGGCAAAGCCGTCGGGATACGGGGTGAAGCCATCGCTGCCCTTGGGGGCATCGCCGCGAAGGGCCACGATGTCGTGCACCCCGGCATCGCCGTAGGCATGGGCAATGTCCAGCGTGTCGGCGCGGGTGGCCTCGACGCAGGTCAGATGGGCGGCAACATTGAGCCCGTAATGGCCGCCGATGGCGGTGACCGCCTCATGGGTCAACTGCCGGGTGGTGCCGCCCGCGCCGTAGGTAACCGAGACGAAATTGGGGTTGAGCGGGGCCAGCAACCGCGTAGCATCCCAAAGCTGGAACGAGGCGTCGAGCGTCTGCGGCGGGAAGAATTCGAAGGAAATGCGCGGCGTGGTCATTTTGGGTGTTCCTTTGCTGTTGTCCCTCTTGTTTCACGGGATTGGATGTGAAACAAATTCATAATACTCAAGATCAATATGAGTTTTCTCGCAAGTTGAGGGATGCCCCATGCATATCGAACTGCGCCACCTGCGCACCATCAAGGCGATCCACGAGGCGGGCGGTCTGGCGCGGGCGGCTGATATGCTCAACACCACCCAGTCGGCGCTGTCGCATCAGGTCAAGGGGCTGGAGGACCAGGCCGGGGTGGAGCTGTTCGCCCGCCGGTCGCGGCCCTTGAAGCTGTCGGCGGCGGGGATACGGCTGTTGCGGGCAGCGGAACGGATTTTGCCGGAGATTGCAGCGCTGGCCGAGGAATTCGCGGCGCTCAGGGCGGGCAAGAGCGGGCGGCTGCATATCGCCATCGAATGCCATGCCTGTTTTGACTGGCTGTTCCCGGTGCTGGAACAGTTTCGCCGCGCCTGGCCCGATGTCGATGTCGATATCCGCCCCGGCCTTGCCTTCGAGGCGCTGGCGGCGCTGCGGCGCGAAGAGGTCGATCTGGTGATTTCGTCCGATCCCGAATCCGTGCCGGGGACCGTCTTCAACCCGCTCTTTGACTACGCGCCGCTTTTCGTGGCCGCTTCGGATCACCCTCTGGCGGCGAAGGCCTTTGTCGAGGCCGAGGATTTTCGCGGCGAAATGCTGTTGACCTATCCGGTCGACCGGGGGCGATTGGATGTGTTCAGCGGGCTGCTGACACCGGCGAAAGTGGAGCCGCGGGCGGTGCGGCAGGTGGAACTGACGGCGGTGATCCTGATGCTGGTGGCGGCGCATCGCGGGGTGGCGGTTCTGCCTGACTGGGTGCTGCGCGAGGTCAGGTATCGGCCCGATTATGTCACCCGCCCGCTGACCGAAAAGGGGATGACCAAACGCATGTATGCCGCCACGCGCGAGGAGGCCAGAGACCAGCCCTTCATGGCGCATTTTCTGAAGCTGGCGCGCAGCGAGCCGGTGAAATTGCAGCGGGCGTGATGACAAATCACCTTAATATATTTATATAATTTGTTGATTTTATATGATATTATACATTGAATACCTTCACTTTTTTGCCAGACCGTGCGTATCTGCTTTCCCGGCTTTCCCTGCCGAAAGTTAGTTCTTGACAAAAATAGTCATGTTGGGCTTTCTGCGCCTGTCACGATTTTGTGAGGGAGAGGGAAGATGTCATTCATGTGGACGCGTGGGCCGGTATTTCTGGCGACGGGGTTGGGGCTTGCCCTGTTTGGACTGACCGCCGCAGAGGCGGAAACCAGAACCTATTATGTGGCCGCCGAAGAGGGGGAATGG
>JBATDH010000009.1:0-21073 GCA_049663365.1 Albidovulum sp.
ACGAAACTATCCAAACTGAAACATGATCGCAGGCAGATGATCAGCCGTGCCCGAGCTGTCCGGGAATTACCGAAACGGCTGTCCGGAAATTAGCGTAATCGCTGTCCGGTATTTCTGAAATCCGCACCGCTTACACTTGTCGGGGCAAGACGGCTTCACCAAAGGTCAGATTTCGACACTCTGCCATGTTCATTTTTAAATAGGAATTAGCGATGAAAAGTAGTCTCGAACATGCAGCCCTAAAACCAAACAACGCGCCATTCGCAGCCCAGTCTCTAACTGCATCATTACTCGCAGTCAGTGCATGCCAACTGGAACGCACTCAGAGAAAAGCTATAATAGACAAACCCAATGTCCCACGAGACTGGGTATATGGTTAAGGAGAGACGCGAAACTCCGCAGAATTGTCGCTAAAAGTACCAGACCTGAAAGCTCAAGGCGTACGGCGACGGCGCAGTAAGTTCAAATTGCTCGTCCAACTTCGCGTGGGGAAAAACGAAAGAATGACGCTGCATCATGAGTGATGTTGTTCGATGGCTTGAGGTAGGCGAACACAACGCAATCGGTTAGTGCGGGCTCCTCGCTGCCTGCCTCCATAGCCAACATCTTGGCTTCTTGGTGCCACACTTGGGGATCAAATTCCTTCAATCGCCGAAGTACAATCATCAGGATGAATGTCCGATCGCCGACGTTGAACTTGATGTATTGGACTGGCTTTCCAGCTCCTCCCCCACCACTACGCCATCGCTTGATACTCTTTTGCAGGCCGAGGAGACCTGGAGGAGACTGATTTAGAATCGTCGAAATGAAGTCGAACGTGTTCGGTGTCGTCTTGGTTCGATAAATCTCGGATACCGTGGCCCTCCAAAGAGGAGGCAATTTAACGCCATAGACAGTTGCAGTGTGTCGGTTCTCTGCTTGAACCTTTTCCTCGCGCACAAGATCATCTGCATCTACAAACGTTATGCGGCGATCCCCGGCGGCTTCATCGGTTACGCAAAAGCCGTTGGCGAGAAACAGAGAAAGCAGATCCTGTTCATCACCTTCGAAGTCGATCTGATTCTCGATTGTAAAGCGCCGAGTCAAATAGTGAACGAAAGAAACCTCACTATCCAAGTGCTTTGCGATCATCAAAAGTTCACCGATTGATAGTACCGGGGCCCAAGGCGTGGCTTCGTCAATCAGGCCAATCTCTAGGAAATTATGCCTTGTGCTAGTCAGACGGGCAAAGTGCTCAAAGCAAATACTGAAACGGTAGACCAGCTTGGGCCGGGTCAAGTCGAGATCGATCTTCCGGCCAGAGGCCTTCTCCCGGAGGTTTAACGCAGAATGATTGACGTTCAAATAATGTTGAAGCCGTTGCGCCTGATTAGCAGGATCAATAAAGAGCGCCTGTAAATCATTCTTCAGGCTCTTTTCAGCACCTCGACGGGCCCCAGGGTTGATCTTCCCCGACTTGGCCTCAAACATGAAGAGGAAATTCCCTACAACCGCCAAAACATCGTTTTCGTATCGAACACCGGTCTCTGGATCATCCCAAACCACGCTGCAGAAAACCGACGCGCTTGGCGCACTTTTGCCAATAACCTCAGCGATCTTCTTCTCCAAGTAATCTGCCTTCACCTCAGCGTATTTCTTGAGGAGCTTTTGGTCCCCACCAATTAGCTCCTCAACGATAAGGAATGGAAAGCTATAAGGACCTTGCGGCAGTGCACAAAAGAAGTCACCGCTCGGCATAAGCAAGTATGGCTTTTTCCAAACCGGATTAGACAGAACGAAATGATCGATCGAGGTCGCGTCCAGATCTCCTAGCTGAAATGAGAGTTTCTCAATGGTTTGCGTAGCAGCCGGTCCCAGTTGTTCACCTAGATAGGTTCTGGAGACAGTGAATATCCAAGGATAGGCAAGTTCAGCTATCAGAAAAACAGACCACTTCAAGTCATCCAGGGAAAGCTCTTTCGCCGCACAGTGCTGCCGTGCCATTCGAGCTGCTGGATACATGGAGGCGAAGGCACCGGCGCTGTCTAGCACCTGCTCTTTCGTTAGGGCAGACATTAGGTCTCGAATTCTGCCAAGGAACTCGTTCACCCGCTGCTCGATGATCGAGGTGAGAGCCACGAGTGCACGATATCTTTTGAGGAAATCGTGCTGCGCGTTTGTTTCAACATCCAAGCTGGCGAGGAATTCACTCATGACTTCGACGCAGGCACCTTGGTCGTAATGGAACCGGTAGTATGCAGTTTGGCTTTGAACCCGCTTTCGAAAGAATGCCTGCTCAGGCGCTTCATGAGAGAAGTCTTGCCTTGCCAGAGATGCTTCAGACAGCAGCGCTACGTCCGCCCAAAGTCTTTGAAATGCACGCGGCGTTGCGGGCACGGATCGATTATCTGCGCCGATGGCGACGGCGATCACCTGAAGGAGTTCGAGCTGATGAAGTTCGATTTTCTTGAAGGTTTCGGTGTTCTTCTGTCGTGCCTCAATCAACTGTCGCAGCGCAGTTTTCGCAACGAGGACGTAGGGATCTCGACAGCGAACGAATTGAACGAGTGAGGCCTTGGCCTGCTCGTATTTGTCATGCCATTCAGCGGGGCTAAGCTCCTCGCGCCTCGGAAACATGTCTTCGAGAGGCATCGCTTGATAGTATGGAAAACCCGCAATACTCTCAGCCATCTTTTGCTCCCACGCGGAGACCTACGATAGGTCAGTTCAGTCGATGGAAGCAAATACTGGAGCGAACCGCGACCGATCAACCTTTGCGTTTGACCTCGGTTTACTGTCGAACACGCTATTTTGCGGTTTTCGCGCGGTTGCTCCGGCCCGGTGACGGGAAACCAGTCAGAGTTGGAGCCGATCCAATCGGCCTGCACCGTGGTTCCCGAGACCAGCCATGACAGACGCTTCGCCTCGGCCTCGCTAATCCCCGCCAACGAGGCCCCGGCGAACAGCGGGGCCAGCAACTCCATCCAATCCCGCCCCGCCGCCATCGCCGCAGGCCCGATCTGCTTCAGTTGCTTGCGGTCAATCGCCCCAAAATCCCGCGCCGGTGGCCTGCCGTGATGCCCGGCCACGGCGGCATACAGCACCTCACGCGGCACATCCTCGCCGCCCAGAAACCCCGCCAACACCTCATCCAGTTGCAACATCATCTGCAGAGACAACTGCCAGTGCCGGCAATGCTCGGGCGGCGGGCAGCGGGTTTCGATCTGCGCGCGGAACGCCTGCGAGATCTTGCCGCAATCATGCAGCGCAATCAGAAACACGATTCCGCGCTGCCAGCCCTGCGGCAAGCGGCTGAGCGGACCGGAAGCCACGATCAGCTCCGCCGCCGCCGCTACATCCAGCATATGCCAGACCGCCGGATGGCGGCGGTCCTGATCGTCGCGTTTTCCCGGCCACTCGCCAAGCGCCCCCAGAAACCCGTTCATTCCGTATCCCCCGTAACAACAGCCGCCGCGCATGGGTCGAGTGTAAAGGGGTCGCAGCACCTGACAATGACCAATAGCGGGGCAACAGACACTGCCCTGCGCGCGACATCTTCGCCGAACACCGCCTGAAATCAGGAAAATTTCGACCCGCCCCCCCGGCGCTTTCTGCCGCATTTCTGGACGTTGCATCGGTTTGCTACTAAAATCACACTAGAAAATGATTTCAACCCCAGCGCCGGATGATTCTGGCGCTCTTGTAAGGTGTTATGTGCCGCGGGACTTTGCCAGCACACGGCTATCGCGTTTGGCTGCAATGCGCGCTCCAGAGTGAACATTCTGCGAACAAACCTTTCTCTCTCGTCGCGTTCGTTACTTCGGCGAGGCGTTGAAGACGCTCAAGGAGGCGTGTCAGTTTCCTGTGCGATTTCCCTGCCCGTCTGGTCGAGGACGGCGGATTCAAGTTTCAAGTGTAACGGTTGAACCCTTGTGTGTTCAGGTGGACAAAGAGCGCTGAGGACATCCTTGCCCGTGAACGCCGCGCTCTTGACGCGCTGGATGAAATCCGGGGAAACAGGTAGGAAGTGTCAGACTAGGAGCACTAGCCTAACCTTAAGGGTGCCAAAATGGCGAACAGTAGTAGGCCAAATAATCCAGGCCATCACTTCTCTCGTGATCTAGACTGGAACCTCTTAAAACGATTCCATCAGATCACCTCTGCCGGGAATGTTACCAAGGCGGCACAAGAGGTCAACCGCAAGCAACCGGCGCTCAGCCTGGCGCTCAAGCGCCTTGAAGATCGTTTGGGTGTCGTTCTCTGCGATCGCGGTCCGGGCGGATTCCGTTTATCCGATGAGGGACGCATCGTCGCCGAACTGTGTCAGCAGCTCGAAAGCTCTATTCGAGAAATTCCAGCCCGGCTTTCTCAGATGGAAGAGGAAGTCCGGGGGCTGTTGCGGATCATGATGGTTAGCAACATCGCCTTTTCGCGGCTTGACGAAACGATAACAAGATTTCATCAAAAATATCCCGCAGTTGAGATCGTGGTGGAAGTGGCGGCCTGGACCGATATAGTGAACGCGGTGCTGCAACGTAAAGTGGATATCGGCATCGCGCCGGTTGAGGTAAAGCGCGCTGAACTTGACTATGCCTATCTCTTCACCGAGGTGCACAGGCCCTATTGCGGCGCCGGTCATCGTCTGTTCGGTCACCGGTACTCCGATCCGAAGGATCTTGCCGACGAGGCGTTCGTTCTGACCGGGGCAGATGAGGGTCACGAACTTACTCGATATCGTCTCGAACACGGTCTGGGGAGCAACGTTGCGGGCGTGTCTGCATATTTGGATGAGGCCAAGCGGCTTGCAACGCTCGGAGTCGGGCTGTGCTTTCTTCCCGAAGGTTACGCCCAACCGGATGTCGACTTGGGACGTCTCTGGCCTCTGATCAGCGGGAAGAACACCCCCTCAAGCACGCTTTATGTTCTGACTTATCCCAAAGCCGAACATAAAGCCGCGCGCGACCTCTTCCTCGCTGACCTCTCGGACGGTCGCTCGGGCGTACGATAAGTGTTTCGCGCGCCCGGAAAGTCACTCTAGTGTTCCGAGTCTGACACTTGCTACCTGTTGCCCCGGATTTCATCGAGAGCGTTCAGTGCGCGGCGCTCTCGGGCGAGGATGTTTTCGGCCGTCTTGGTCCAGGTGAAAGGCTTCGGCTTGGCGTTGTGCAGCAGCAGGTAGTCGTAGATTGCAGCCTCAAGGTCGTCGACGCTGGAATAGCTGCCGCGCCGGATGCGTTTGGACGTGATCTCGGCGAAGAACCGTTCAACGAGGTTGAGCCAGGATGCGCTGGTGGGCGTGAAATGCAACTTGAACCGCGGGTGCTTTGCCAGCCAGGCCATCACCTCGGGCGTCTTGTGGGTGGCGTAGTTGTCGAGCACCAGATGCACCTCACGTGGCGCCAGGACGGCCCGGTCGATGCGGCGCAGGAACTTCAGGAATTCCTTGGCCCGGTGGCGCGGCAGGCATTCGCCGATCACCATGCCCGACTTCACGTCGAGCGCCGCGAACAGGGTGGTTGTGCCGTGACGCTTGTAGTCGTGGGTCATGGTGGCGGCGCGGCCCTTCTTCAGCGGCAGCCCCGGCTGGGTCCGGTCAAGCGCTTGAATTTGGGATTTTTCGTCGACGCAGAGCACCACCGCCCGCTCTGGCGGATCGAGGTAAAGCCCGACGATATCGGTGACCTTCTCTTCGAACAGCGGATCGTTCGAGACCTTGAAGGACTTGGTCAGATGCGGTTTCAGCCCCGCATCTGACCATATGCGACCGACGCTCGACGGCGAGATGCCAACCGCCGCGGCCATGGTCGAGCGGCTCCAATGCGTGGCGTTCGGTGGGGTCTCCTGCACCGTCTTGGCAATCACCTTCAGGCGCACCTCCCGAGGCAGCGGCGGCACCCGCGACGGCCGCGTCTTGTCGCGCTTGAGCCCGGCCAGGCCCTCGTCGAGATACCGCGCCTGCCAGCGCCAGACGGTCGGCTTCGACGTCTTCGCGCGCCGCATGATTTCGAAAGTGCCGTGGCCGTCCGCCGTCGCCAACACGATCTCGGCACGCCAGACCAGCTTGCGGGGGGTGTTTCGGGCGGCAACCATAGCTTGAAGCTCGGCGCGGTCATCGGGGCTCAGATACAGGCAAAGGTCATCACGTCTCATCCCCCAACACTGACACACATCATCACCGATGGGAATCTTACGTCAGGTGGCGAACACTAGATCATTAACGGTTTTAATGCTTAAGATTATCATTTTGGACGTTTTCTCCAGCTCCGCACTGCCCCACCGTATATCCACAAGGGTGTATTGGCCTATCGAGAGGCTGCACCCAACTGACTTTTGATGCGGCTGGGGAGGCTAAGCATTATGCAGGACAATGATAAAAAGGGGGCCAGCCCTCATCGTGATGATCAAAGTGCGGCGCACGCTCATACACTCGCGGAGGGTATCGAGTCGGTGCTGTCTGTGACGGATGAAGACATAGCCGACTACACCGAGTCTGTTGTTCCACTAGAGAAACGCCGTTCGAACTTCCGCATGTTGGCGCAGTTCCTGTCAATGCAGGCGGTGTTCGGAACGGTACTCGTAGGCTACGGCGCACGTTTTCAGGGCCTTTCGTTGGGCGAATTGATGGTCGCGATGGTGATCGCGTCGGTTATCATGAGCATCTATTGCATCGGCTCCGCAAATGCTGGCGCCGTCACTGGGCAGACCCACTCCGTCATGGCCCGGAGCATTTTCGGTACCCTTGGCAGCGGCATTGTGTCGGTTCTGCTCGTAATAAATGGCATGGCCTTTTACCTGTTCACAGTCAAATTCCTGGTCGATATCATCGGCGGGCTGGTGCCATTGCCAGCTGTCGCGCTTATCACTGCCGTGGTAGCGTTCGTGATGATCTTCAACACCTATTTTGGTTTTGAAGGTGTGCAGCGCTTCGCTCAGTATGTCGCTGTGCCGGTGATCATCCTGTGGGGTGTATACGCCCTCATTCTCGCGTTCACGACAGTCGATAGCGCAACCTTGGCGACGATCCCGCCTGTGGAAAGCAAGTCGACGATGCTCATGGTGATTACTGGCATCGTAGGTCTGAACACCTGGGGCAACGAGCCTGACTTCTTTCGCTATGCGAAGAGCGGCAGGGCGGCTGTTTGGAATATCCCGACGATCGTCATCTCGTATGTCGTTGGCACCCTGCTGTTCCCTATCTTGGGTTATCTCATCGCTGCGCTCGCCAACCAGCCAGAGTTCGGTGCGAGTATCGCCTACTTCGTGAACTTTACTATGTTCGGCAGCGCCTTTGTCGGCATCGTTATCATCGCGATCAACCAATGGGCCGTGCAAGACGGCAACCTCTACATTGCGGTGAACGGTGCGCAGAACTTATTGTCGAACATTCCTGGTTGGAAGCGTCAGTATACCGTGATCGGCCTCGGCCTGATCGCCGCAATTGGCACCTTCTTCCTTGGAAATCTTGAGGACACCTTTGTTCTGGCAACGAGTATTGGCTCCACCACTGTACCAGTCGCGAGCGTGATAATGGCCATGGACATCTTCGTGCTGCCCCGCCTGTTCGGGATCAATCGGCCGATGCATCGGGTCGCCTCGTGGGGTGAGCTGTCCTTCGCCAATTGGCCTGCGGTGATTGCGCTGGTCGCAGGAACCTTCGCCGGGGCTTACTGGGCGGGCCTCACGCCCTTCAACAGCGAGTTCATCGGGTTCCCGGCGCTTCAGGCATGGGTCGTCGGTGGAGTATTGTACCTCGTTGGCGTTGCCATTGTGAGCCGCAGCGCCGATATCAGCCGAGTGCTGGGTTTTGCACGTATCTAACCAACGCGGGCCCGGACGAGTGAAGCGCTCGTCCGGGCCCAACTGCAAAGCCGCAAGCTATCAAACAATCGAAAATTGTCATAGTGAGAACCGTCATGAAGGTCTATGATCTCTTATTGCGTGCGCCCCGCGCCATCTTGCCGACAGGCGAGGACTCGGTCGCGGTTGCGGTTTTGGACGGGCGCATTGTTGCTATCCAGCCGATTGACGCCGAAATTCGGGCGCATCAGACTCTCACTCTTTCCGCCGAACAAGTTCTCCTGCCCGGTTTGGTCGATAGCCATGTTCATATCTGTGAACCTGGCAACACCGAGTGGGAAGGGTTCGACTACGCCACCAGAGCCGCTGCTGCTGGCGGCATTACGACTTTGGTCGATATGCCACTCGACAGCGTTCCCACAACCGTGACCGCCGAAGCGCTGAAAGCCAAACGCAATGCGGCCACAGGCAAGTGCTACGTCGATGTCGGGTTCTGGGGCGGCGCTGTACCGTCGAATCTTGACGACCTTGCAGAACTGCATTCGCTTGGCGTGCTCGGTTTCAAGTCGTTTCTCTGCGAAACCGGAACAGACGACTTTCCGGGCATCAGCACGGATCACATGCTTGAGGTGATGCGTGTCACGGCGTCACTCGACAGCATCTTCATCGTGCATGCCGAAAGTGCCAAAGCGATGGCGCGGATCAAGGACGTTCACACCCGCAGCTATGCCGAATACCTGGCTACCCGACCTCGGGGCATTGAGAACCTCGCAATCGCGGAAGTGGTCGAGGCGGCTCGTGCAACTGGCGCGCGGGCGCATATTCTGCATCTTTCCAGTGCAGATGCCCTGCCAATGATCACCTCGGCGATCGCAGACGGTGTCCGCCTGAGCGTCGAAACATGCCCACACTATCTTGCGATTTCGGCCGAACAGATTAACGACGGTGAGACGTCTGCCAAGGTGGGCCCACCTATTCGGGAAGAAGCAAACCGCGCAAGACTGTGGGACGGGATCGCGCAAGGCATCATCGACACGATCGTCACCGATCATTCACCGTGCATGCCAGATATGAAAGAGCCGATCACCGGGGATTTCAGTGCAGCCTGGGGCGGAATTCCCTCTCTCGAACTAGCTCTCTCGGTCGTTTGGAGCGAAGCGCGATCGCGGGGATATTCGCTTGGTGATGTGGTTCGATGGATGGCGGAATCCTCGGCAAAAGTCGCCGGCCTAGCGTACAAAGGCAGAATAGCCGTCGGATACGACGCTGATTTTTCCGTCTTCGATCCCGACCAAAGTTTCGTGGTTGATCCGGCGTCCTTTCGGCAACGCCACCCCGTGACTCCCTATGCAGGTCGCCGCCTGAGCGGGGTCGTGCAAGAAACCTATTTGCGGGGACAGCGCGTGTTCCCCTTTTCAAAACCTTCGGGCCGTCTGATCAGCCGCAACGATGCATCAATACCAGTAACAAATAATTCAGCAAGGAACGATTGAGATGAAAATTCTCGTAGTCAACGTAAACACCAGCCATTCGATGAGCGATGTCATCGACCGGGCCGCAAAAGCAGCCGCTTCGTCAGGAACAGAAATCGAGACGCTGACACCGCAGTTTGGCGCCGAAGGTGTGGATTGCAAGTTCGAAAGCTATCTTTCGGCCGTTGCCGTCATGAACCTCGTCGTCACTCATGACGGCGCCTTCGATGCAGTTATTTTGGCGGGCTTCGGTGAAGATGGGCGCGATGGCCTGCAGGAATTGATTGATCAGCCTGTCATCGAAATCTGCGAGGCATCTGCGATGATGGCAATGCTGATCGGGCGCAGCTACTCGGTCGTGACCACGTTGCGCCGATCTGTGCCCGCGATCACTGACCGGCTGAAGCTCGCGGGTCTGTGGGACCGTTGCGCTTCGGTCCGCGCAAATGGCATGAGCACAATGGAGGTCGATCGCGATCCGCGGGCCGCGACGCGCTCCATTGTCGAAGAGGCTCGGAAAGCGGTTGACGAAGACTTCGCGGAAGTCATCTGCCTCGGTTGCGCCGGCATGGCGGGTCTTGAAGAGGCTATTACCGCCGAGGCGGGCGTTCCTGTCATTGATGGTATCGCGGCAGCGGTCAAGCTTTGCGAAGCGGTGGTGGGTCTCGGCCTCAAGACCAGCAAGATTTCCACTTATGCCAACCCTGACGAAAAGCCCATTTTGGGTTGGCCAATGGGTGCTTCGCCTCAGCCTGGCACCACAAATGTCGCCGCTATCGCAATCGGAGGTGAAAAATGACCGAGCTTGACTCACCCAAAGGTGGGGCCATGCCCGCGAGCTACGACATGCCGGAGCGCCCCGAACAGTTTCGTGATGACATCGATCTCGCTTCCCGATGGCTTGGAGCAAGCGTCCTTGCGGCAAGCGACGAGTCATTCGGTGAAAAAGAAAACCTGCTGAAGCCAGAGCCCGCCTATTTCGAACCCGGCCACTACAGCCACCGCGGAGAAATCGTGGACGGATGGGAAACCAAGCGTCGTCGGCAACCGGGCCACGACTGGGCCATCATCCGCCTTGGTGCACCCGGGGTCATCTCCGGGGTTGATGTAGATACATCCTTTTTCACCGGCAACTTCCCCACGACTTGCAAGATCGAAGCCTCTGGGTGCGAGGGGTATCCTAGCCCGGAGGATCTGAATTCCGATAGCACCGTCTGGAACGAAATTGTGCCGATGTGTCCCCTTGCTGGAGATTGCCACAACCATTTCACCGTCACCGACAAGCGGCGTTTCACTCATATCCGGTTGTCCGCGTTTCCAGATGGCGGCATCGCTCGGCTTCGCGTCTACGGTCGCGCGGTCCCGGACCCCCGCATTTTCAACGGTCTGAGCGTCGATCTCGCAAGCCGGTATCTGGGAGGCCGCATTGTATCCAGCAGCGATGGCTTTTACAGTTCTGCATCGGTTTTGAACCGGCCCGACGTCGCCAGAACAATGGGTGAAGGTTGGGAAACCCGTCGCAGACGCGATGACGACAATGATTTCGCGATCATTCAGCTCGCCTATTCTGGCAGCGTCCGCCTGATCGAGGTCGACACTGCGTATTTTAAGTACAATGCGTCTGCTGCTGTCTCGATCTCAGGATCAAACGAGAGCGAACTGAAGGACGATCTGGCCATGCATTGGTTCCCCGTTCTGGACCGGCAAAGGTTGCAGCCGGACACAATGCATCGCTTTCGAATCCCCGGCAGTGGCATGGTGGCCAACCATCTTCGATTTGACGTGTATCCCGACGGTGGCATTTCCCGAATACGGATATTCGGAGATATTGAACCTTCAGCCCGCATTGCAGCCGGCCAGAAATGGTTCGCCGCCCTGCCAACTGAGCAGGCGGTTGCGGTTCTGGCCGGGTACGGCTATCCGCACGACAAGGCGAGAGAGGTTGTTGCCGCTGGCTTGCAACGGGTCGATCTGGACAAGCTCTATGGCGAGAACTCCCCAGGCGGTCGTTCGGCTGATGAAACCCGAAACAAAGCGTAATGCATCTAGCCCAAGATCTTTGAAAAAGTGTGAAAATTTCCTTTGTCATTGGCGACGAACAAAATGTGCCTCCGGCATCTGCGACATTCGATGGTCGCGGATTGCGCGAATGTCTGCAGTCCGGCCGAATTGTCAAGCTTGTTGATCATGCAGCCAAGGTCCGGAATCGGCCCCTTCTGCAGAAAAAAACAACGTGTTGCTGGCGCAGAAAGTGGTGGCGGAGTGAGGGTGCAAGCGCCTTTCCCTTCAGCTTTTTGTATTTGCTGCGACGCCGAAAATATCTTGGCCGACTTTCGGGGGTTCTGGGCGGCGAGTACAAAATTCGTCGTTCGCTGCTTTCGGGCCACGTAGAGGTGGGCAGCGCTTTCGAACTGCCCGGCGGCTTGTCAATCCGGTATGAACCTCCTGACCGCGGAGAGCTTTTCCTCTCCCATTGCGATGAAGCGAAGGTTGTCTTCGATCACCTCTGGGTCGTCTTCGGTCTCATTGGCTTTGCGAAGCAGAGCGACGCAGTCTTCGAGGCTGGCCTTTTGCTGCAGAATATCGTCCCATTCGACCTTTTCCGCTTTCGTGACGGGACCTGCAAGGCGCACAGTGCCCTTGCGCATGTCGATGACGACATGATCAGGATGTGGCAATGGTGGCGGCAGGTCGGTGATGCCGAGCGCATTCCGACGTTCAAGCTCCTTGTCCCAGGCAATCTTGTAGTCGAGGGCGGCATCCAGATAGCGCGCATGTAAATCTGCCCTTTGCCGCTCAGTCGTAGACAGAAGTTCCGCAAAAAGCCGTTGCGCCCTGTGCTGGCCTTTGGCAGCATTGACCGCCAAAGACCGGATCACGGCCTGGGCCATCGGCACGGTGATGTTGCGATCGCCGTCGCGCACGGTGATCGGGCGGTAGGCCTCATCAAGGATGATCTCTCTCATCCTCTCCTCATGGAAGGCGGGTCGCTTGTTCTTTGCCCCCTTGGGTCGGCCTCGCGGATTGCCGGATTGTCCCGGCTTGAACTGCCTTTCCGCTGGCGGCCTGGCGTATCCCACTTCATAGCCCGGACGAGCCGCGAGCGCCCGGGTTTGTTTGTCCCTGCCCTGCCCGCTCATTCCGCCGCCTCCAGCACCTGGGCGCTGATGGGCCAGCCGCAGACCAACTGTTCAGCCTCGTCCTTTGCATAAACCTCCCACCGCGCAAGTATCCGATCGCAATAGATCGGGTCGAGTTCAGCGAGATATCCGCGGCGCCCGGTTTTTTCTGCCGCAATCAGCGTCGAGCCGGAGCCGCCGAAGAGATCAAGCACGATCTCGCCGCGCCCCGAGACATCGCGGATCGCATCAGCTATCATCTGCACCGGCTTCACGGTCGGATGCAGCGCCAACTCCTCCATCCGACCTGCCCGCATCGTGTTCACGCCGCGGTACTGCCAGACATTGGTGCGGTAGCGCCCGTGCTGACCAAGCTCGAAGGTGTTCACATGCGGCGTCTCACCCTTCTTGAAGACGAAGATCAGCTCGTGGCGCGAACGGTAAAAAGTACCCATGCCGCCATTGTCCTTGGCCCAGACAATCAGGTTCTTCATATCGTCATAAACCTCCTTCCCTGCTGCCAGCATCTCCCCCATATGGCGCCAGTCTATGCAGATGTAATGGATCGAGCCATCCATGCTGTGATCCGCCAGATTGCGGAACGCGCCGGTAAGGAAGCCGGTGAACGCGCGCTCCGTCATCTCGCCCGAGGCCATGGCGAATTCGCGGTGCTTGATCTTGCCCGATCCCCCGACATGGCCGTCGATCTTAACATTGTAGGGTGGATCGGAAAACACCATCCGGGCCAATTCACCAGCCATCAGCCCCGCCACGACGGTCGGATCGAGGGCGTCTCCGCAAACGAGCCTGTGGCGCCCGAGCTGCCAGACGTCGCCCAGTTGCACTCGGCGCGGTGCCGAGACCGACACCACATCATCTTCCGGATTACCCGGCTCTTCGAGCGTCAGACCGGTGATAAGGGTGTCGATCTCACCAAGCTCAAACCCGGTCACGCCGATATCGAACCCGAGATCATCAAGGCCGAGGAGTGCCTGAAGTTCCTCAGCCAGCAGTTCATCGTCCCAACCAGCATTGAGCGCCAGCTTGTTGTCAGCCAATACATAGGCACGCTTCTGATCCTCCGTCATGTACTCAAGCCGGACGCAAGGCACAGTGCCCATGCCGATCAGCTTCGCCGCCTCGACACGACCGTGCCCGGCGAGGATCGTGTTCGACGCATCAATCAGCACCGGGTTGGTAAACCCGAACGTCCGAATGCTCTCTCCGATCTGTCGCAGCTGCTTTTTTGAATGGGTCCGGGCGTTCCTCGCCCAGGGGGTCAGATCCGCGATCGGGGTCATTTCGATTGAGTAAGACATGTTTGTAGTTCCTGTATCGGGGCCCGGGCTGAAAGCCGAACGGGCAACTATGCGGGGTGCCCATCAGGGCGTGCTTTGGGAAATCCACGGCCGCAGCCTTGTTACGGGGGCGGCTCTACGGGGGCTCACGGGGGCCTGTCCTGGCGGAGGGGCCGTATCTGTTTAGTTACTCAGCGAGACCGGAGCAGGGGCGGCTTCAGCAGCGGCGCCTTACGTCGGGTAGCTCACCGGACCGACAATATCGATTTTGAACCGGTCCCCATAAAATAGTCACGAGACAATTGTTAGGTCAAGGGATCTTGTGTCATATATCCATCAAAATACAATATGTGGGCCATGCGCGATGGCAGCGTTCCCTGTAAACCGACAGATATTCCCTGTTCTTCAACGTGTTATTCCCTGATAGCAAGAGACAAATTCCCTGTTAATGATTGCAGGGAATTCACCCACAAGCTATTGAAATAGCACCGTTAATCCGGGTGGAAATCGCTCTCTGATGGCAAAAACACTCAAAATTCCCTGTTCTTTCCCTGTAAAACAGGGAATTTTGATCTGAGACCGGTTAGCCCAAGACTGGTCCCACTGCCACTTGGTTTTTTCTTCCAGTAAAATCAGGTACTTAAGATCCGATTTTGTCCCACCGTGTGCAACGGGGGTCAAAAGTGGGACACTTTTGTTCTAATTCTGTCCGGCTGTCATCTTGCGAAGGGCCGCTTGGGCGCGGACTTTCTGACTGGCGCCCTTGGTGTACCTCGTCACCTCTTTGGAGGTCTGGTGGCCGGTGATCGCCATGATCTCGAATTCCGTGCATCCCAACTCGGCAAGGCGCGCGGCAGCGGCCTTTCGTAGGCCGTGAACGGAACACTCCGACAGGCCCGCCGCGTCGCACCATTTGCGGAAGCGATTTCCGAATCCGGCATTCGTGAATGCCCGCCCGTAGCCGTTCACTAGGAACGTGAGGTCGCCCGTGTTGCTGGCGTCGATGACGCGTCGTAGCTCCGGGATGATCGGGATTTCCAGCCGGATCGGGTTGCGCACCTTTCCCTTCTGTTGGGTGAAGACCAGCCATTCCCCTTGAAGGTGCTGGCGCCCGAACAGAACCACGTCGGATCGGCGCTGCCCGGTATAGAGCGCCAGAGCTAGTGCCAAACGGGCAGTGGTGCCCACCGGGTGCGTACTTTCGAATTTCTCAATCTCGGCCAGCGTCCACGAGTGGTAGCCTTCGGAACTGGATTTCAGAAGTTCCACGTCCTTCGCCGGGTTCGTGTCCGCCAGATCGTATGTGATCGCGAACCGGAAAAGCTGGCGCAGCACCTTCACCATGGAGTTGGCCGCCTCTGGCGTCGCCAGCATTTCATCGCGCCGCTGGCGGATATGACGCGGCAGTATCATCCGATAGGGCTTGTCACCGTTTCCTTTGTGCTGAGCAAAGCGTTCGAGAATCCCGCGCCGGGTTTTCTGGGTCTTGGTGTCCAGCCCGGCCCACATGGCGGACTTGTAGTATTGTGTGCAAAGCCAATGGAACGAGTCGGGCTTGACGCGCCCCACCTTGTTCTTTTCGGTCTTCGGTTCTTTGGGACCGGCGGCGGCGCGGCGATAGTCCGCAAGAAACTCGGGAGAACCGGCCGGGCCGCGTAAACGAACCTTTCGGCCGTCGCGGCGGTAGTAAAGCCGGACGTTTCCGTGCCGGTCGGTATCCTCCACCACATACTTCAAACGAAACTTCATGGAATCCTCGGGCACTATTCGTCCCACGGATTGTAGTCTGAATCCTGACCACCAGGTAAAGCCTCAAAAGATCGGTCCAGCGAGCGGACGTCCCACACCCGGCGACCGTCAATTTTCTTGGGCTTGGGCATCCGCCCATCGGATACCATCGCGTCAAATTTGGACGCGCCCACGCCGATGTAATCCGCCGCTTCGGTCCGCGACAGGCCGCGACGAGTCGGGGACGGCAGCGCAGTCGCAAATTGCTTTGAGGCTGGATGAAGCATTTGGACCTCGGTGATTTCCGGTTAACCGGCTGCCCGCCCCCGCGACCTTCGGCGCAGAAGGTGCGGGGGCGGGCGTCATCGCATCGCCATTCGTCAGGCGGTTTTGGCGTCCTGGATCGCGGCAAAGGATTCCGCGTGGCGGACCGCAATGTCCCATTCCGAGTGGGCCACCAGACGGACGTTGCCCTTGGCCGCCTCCGTCACGTCGTCCACGATCAGGTCAACACCGCCCCACTGGCCGATCAGGAGGTCAGCCCAGGCACCAAAGATAACCGCCGATAGGTCCGTCCCCGTGCCCTTAGTGAGGTCGGACGGCACGTTGCCCGAGAACCGGGCCTTGTAGCCTGCCACACGCAAATCCTCGGCGGTTGCCGCCGCGTCGGGGTCCAGCATCATGGTATCGGTCCCGGCGACGCGCGGGGTGGACATGAGGAAGCCCTTGACCTTGAGGTTGCTCAAGAACCCCATGGACACCGGATCGACGTTGGCCGACTCCACCGTACTGACTAGCTCCATGAGCTTGGCCCAAGTGATGAAACCGCCATTCGTCCCCATTGCCACGTCCCCGATACCAGCGGCATTCAGAATGCCGGTGGGCTGGGGCGATAGCCCGGTTCCCGCAATTGCGGCGCGGTCCAGGGCAACTGCGATCTGGGCGCGCAGATCATTGGAAAGGATCTGGTCAACGGCCGGAAGGCTCTGCTTGAGCTGGCGGCGGGAAATCCGCGTGTTGGCAGAGAGCTGGTGCATGGTCAGCGTCACCGCGTCGAATACCGGCGTCGATTCCGTCGCGGCGCTGTCCTCTGCGATCCATTCGGCAGAACACCCGACCGACTGGCGAGGAATGGACACGTTTTCGACCAGGCCGGGCAGGACCGTGGCGCCAAGCTCCATCACGCGAACTTGGGGTTTCAGGACCTCCACAAAGGCGTCGTGCATTTGTTGGGTGCCAATCAGGGACGGCGCGGTCGCTGTCGTGATCATCGCGCGGCTCGCCAGGGCGGCCGTTGGGACATAAGCGCCCGTAGCGCTGCGACCGATCTGGGTTTGCAGCTCTTGGGAAACTTCGCGCTCGAAACCAGCCTGGGACCAATCCCCGGAGAGCTGTGCCTGGGCGACGCGTGTCAGCGAATAGGAGCGTTCGGCGACCGCGACCATATGTGAAGTCGAACAAGAACGACCGCAACGATGCCGAAGCGATTTGCGAGGCTGTGGGTCGGCCAGCCATGCGGTTCGTGCCGGTTGTGAAGACCAGGTCCGACGACATAATCACATAGGGCACGATATTGAATTCAGGAACGATGACGCGGATGTTCCGATAAAGACCCAGTTCCGCCAGTTTTCCGTCGATCGGTCCTGGGACCAATGGTGAAACGGGCAAAGAGGCCACGTGCTCCAGCCTCATATATTCGTCCAGCGTTACATTGCTCGATTTGTTGAGTGCTTAGTCGGGCCCGAAAATGCACATCATTTCGTCGACCATCAGACGCACAGTGCGCAGATTGCCCGGCGGGCCTGGCCAGTTCGCAATGACCAGGTCTAACTCACCTATCTCCAGTGCAGTCGCATAGTCATATCCCGACACGATTGAGCGAAGGTGGATACGGGCATTGGGGGCAAATCTGCGAATTTCCGAGATAAGACGTGGGAGGAAGAACGCCTCCATTCAATCCGCCGAAGCGATGCGGAATACAAGATCGTCGAGCGCCGGATCAAAAGGCTGAACCTCGTGGAAGGCGGAATCGATCTCTTTCAACGACGCACGCAATGGCTCCAGCATCTTGTCTGCGCGGATGGTGGGCACGAGCTTGGAACCGCTGCGCACGAGCAAGGGATCGCCTGTCATCTCGCGCAAGCGCCTGAGCATCTGGCTGACTGCCGACTGAGTGATGCCAAGCGCATTGGCTGCGCGGGTAACGCGGCCGAGTTCGAGAACTGACAGAAATATGCGGATCTACCTCGTGTCGATCTGCGGTTCGTTGCGATGATCTGCCTTGCCGGGCTGGCCCCACTCGTCCACGCTGGTCCCTCTCACGAATTCACTACGATGTGTCGAGTTTCCTGTTCGTGTCAATTTGGCAGGTCCGGATCTGCTATTGGATGGGGCGGTGGGTCTTGTCAGTGCAAATCGGCCCGAGGTCGGCAGGGCGGCCTTGTAGCGTCCATCCGTGATAAAACGTAGCCCCTAGCCCCGCTATCACCCGCCTGGTGGTGATGATCTACATCCGGTTCCGCTAACGCTTCGCAATGTGGAGGATTTACGGCACGAGCGTCGGCTCGAAGGCAAACAGTCGAGCCATTGGCGCTGCCCCCTGGACGAGGTTTTCGTGAAGATAAACGGATAGCTCCATTACCTTTGACGGGCTGTCAATCACGAGGGCATGGTAGCACTGATCAGATCGTGACGGGCAGACTCCGCTCATATGGTGTAGCCCTTCGCGGCCTCGGGGTCTTTGATCGCCCACCAATCAGATTTTCCGAAGGCTTCACACTTTTTGCGTCGCCGTTTCAGTTTGTTTCCTGCTTTTGAGCAAAGGAAAGGTCGAACCCCTGCGGCCAATCGTTGCATATAGCGGATTGCGACCTTAACGATGCGCGCATGCCGATCGGGGCTTCCTTTGGGGTAGAAATAGTCCACGATCGCCTGCCAGCCTGAAAGGACAAGTGATGACCGATCTTTTCCCCCCCGCCCATTTGGGTCATGTGACGGCAACACGCAAAACCGGTGATGCGGCCTTGCGGGTCTTGAGCAGACAGGATTTCGCCACGGCAAAGGCCGAGATCACCCTTTGGGCTGGCTATGCCCCCACACCCTTGGTGTCACTTGCCGCGTTGGCCGACCGGATCGGGGTGGGCGAGGTGCTTTACAAGGATGAGGGGCCACGGTTCGGTCTGGGCAGTTTCAAGGCACTCGGCGGGGCCTATGCAGGCCAGCGCGTCTTGCAGCGTGAGGTGGCACGCCAGACCGGCAAGGATGTCAGCCTCGAGGATATTCGTACGGGCAGGTACAAGGCTGAATGTTCGGACATCACTTTGGTGTCGGCCACGGATGGCAATCATGGCCGTTCGCTGGCCTGGGGCTGCCAGCGGTTTGGTGCGCCCTGCCGGATCTACATTCATGCCGAGGTCAGCGAAGGCCGCGCTGAAGCGATGCGCGCGCTCGGGGCAGAGGTGGTTCGCGTCAGCGGCGATTATGACGCCTCGGTCGCGCTGACCAAGTCGGAGGCGGAAAAGCACGGGTGGTTCGTTGTCTCGGACACATCCTGGCCCGGATATGTGCAGCCGCCGCGCGATGTGATGGCCGGTTACGGGGTGATGACCGAAGAGGTCTGCGAGAGGCTGGATCGCGCGCCCACCCATGTATTCTTGCAAGGTGGTGTCGGCGGGCTGGCCGCTGGCGTAGCAGCCGGTCTGCGCCAATATTGGGGTGCCAATGCCCCGCGCGTGGTGATTGTGGAGCCGGAACTGGCTGCGTGCCTCTTTGAAAGCGCCAGGACCGGGCGGGCCACAGCCGTGGCAATTGTCCAAGAAACCCTGATGGCGGGACTATCCTGTGGCGAACCTTCCGCGCTTGCCTGGGAAATTCTTGAAGCAGAGGCTTCGGATTTTCTGACCATCCCTGACGCTATCGTGGCCCCGACAGTGCGGCTGCTGGCGCGCCCGATTGGCGGTGATCCGGTGATCGAGGCCGGGGAAAGTGCGGTTGCCGGGCTGGCGGCACTGATTGCGGCACGCCAGGACAAGGGATTGTCGGCAAAGCTGGGTCTCGATAACCGTTCGCGGGTACTGCTGATCGGTTCCGAAGGTGTCACTGATCCGGCGATCTTCAAGATGATCATGGAGGGGCACAATGCCGTCTGATCCGCCTAGGCGCGGCTTTGCCGAGGCGGAGTTGGAGGCCCGCACCCGCAAGGCGCAGGTATTGATGGCCCGGCAAGACATGGCCGGGCTGTTGTTGCTGAGCGAGGCCGATGTCCGCTATTTCAGTGGTTTCCTGACGCCTTTCTGGCAAAGCCCGACGCGGCCCTGGTTCTTGTTCGTCCCGGCGGAAGGTGCCCCTGTCGCCGTGATCCCCGAGATCGGCGCGGCGCTGATGCGCACGACCTGGATCAAGGATATCCGCACCTGGAGCGCGCCGAACCCGGCGGATGATGGCATCAGTCTGTTGACCGACCTGCTGACCCCCCTCGCCAAAACCGGGTCCATGCTAGGGCTGATGAAGGGGCACGAAACCGCGCTCAGGATGCCGCTGGGCGATTGGGAACGGTTGACCCAGGCGCTGCCGGGGATGATGGTCGCCGATGCGACCGGTCTGGTTCAGGGTCTGCGCATGGTCAAATCCGAAGCCGAGATCGCAAAACTTGCGCATATCTGCGCTATTGGATCCGAGACCTTCGCACGGGTGCCAAAGATCATCGCCGCAGGCATGGCGCTTGAGGATGTCTTTCGCGGCTTCAAACGCGAGGCACTGGCGCTGGGGGCCGACGATGTGCCTTACCTCGTCGGCGGGGCCGATCAGGGCGGGTATGGCGATGTCATTTCGCCCCCGTCGCGCCGGGTTTTGCAGACGGGCGATGTGCTGATGCTGGATACCGGGTCAACCTGGGACGGTTATTTTTGCGACTTCGACCGCAACTGGGCCATCGGTCACGCCGACGATCAGGCGCGCCTGGCCTATGATGTCTTATGGCGCGCCACCGAGGCCGGGATCGAGGCCGCGCGCCCCGGTAATACCTGCCGCGACCTTTTTCGCGCCATGTCGGCGGTGATCGCCGAAATGGACGACAGTGGCGGCGATATTGGCAGGCTGGGGCACGGGCTGGGGATGCAATTGACCGAACAGCCGTCTCATGCCGCCTTCGACAGGACCGTTTTGCAAGAGAATATGGTACTGACGCTGGAACCCTCGCTGGGGTACGGTGCCGGGCTGATGATGGTTCATGAGGAAAACATCGTCGTCGGCAAAACGGGTGGCCAGCTTCTGACAACCCGCGCGGCACGGGAACTACCGGTTATCTGACCTGCCGAGCCAGCCCTGAGAGCGATGGCAACCGGGACAGGGGTAATCCCCCCCCAAAGTAAGGGGCTGCGGAAGTAGAATTTTCTCGCCAAGATGAACGAGGAGATTCAGATGAAGATGACAAGATATAGCGAACCCCAGATCCTTGCGATCTTGCGCCAGGCCGAAGGCGGCGTGCCGGTAGCCGAGTTGTGCCGCGAGCACGGAATGAGCAATGCGTCGTTCTACAAGTGGCGGGCGAAGTATGGCGGTATGGATGCGTCGATGGTCAGCCAGATGAAAGCCATGGAGGAAGAGAACCGCAGGCTGAAGCGGATGTATGCGGACCTGAGCATGCAGAACGACTTGTTGAAGGAAGCTCTTGGAAAAAAGT
>JBATDH010000010.1:0-24666 GCA_049663365.1 Albidovulum sp.
CAGGGTCTGAAGATCAGAAAACCGACCGATACCCCAAACCGCCACCTCGGGTTCGAGCGCGTAGTTTCGCAGCTGCATCAGGGTTTCAGTGTCGATACTTTCGGCACCGATGAGGATCACAAATGACAGGCCGGCCTGCGGCATTTCCACCAGAAAGGGCGCGATTTCGTATTTTTGGCTGCGGTCGAGGTCGGTCGGAATGCTCTTGTCATCAATACCGACCGCATAGCCGCGCTTTGTGAGTTGTGAGGCAAAAAGAACTTTGGCGTCATGCGACCTTTCGTTGCGTTCGCCGGCTTCGATCAAAATCATGCGGCAACTCCGACCTGCGTGTTCAACACGCCGTGTAACATCCGACCAAACGCCTCGGCAGAAAAGTCGGCAAGCCGCGTCTGGGCTTTGAGGATGTGTTTTTTGTATTCCAACGGATGGGCAATGAAATGCGCAATGATTTCGTCCACCTCTACAGGTGTGGCCGCTATGACGGCCCCGCCAAAGGTCGATGCGGTGCCCGCGTCGGAAATCACCACCTTGCCTGTGGCAATCGCCTCGGCCAGTACACGCCCGAAGCTTTCTCGCCATGTGGGTGCGGTAAAATAAACCATGAAATCGATCATGGCAAAAAAGTCAGCCACTTCAATCGCCCGAAAGGGATGGATATCCCAATGCGGGCGAAGCAATCCATCGCTTATATAGGTATCGCCGCCCAAAATGATATTGCACACCGCATGATCGGGAAAACAGTGGTCCATGTCGGCCAGACCGGGAAACTTTTCAAAACCGGGGCGGGAATGACGGCCGCGACGGTCGGCGGGTGAAGGGTTTGGCACCTGCACGGGAAAGTCGCAAATGTTGAACCAGTCTTGGGTCAGGATGTTCCATTGGCATGTCGGATTGAGCGCCAGCCAGTCACCCACCGTTTGGCGGTTATAGGCCGAAATCGGGGCGATGGTCTTGCGCAAGGCCAGTGCAGAGCGATCTATCAGATCAAGGCAGGATGCGACATCAAAGGCCTGGATCTGACTTGGGCGCAGGAAGTTTTCATGCGTTACTACAATCACATGCCGCGCGATTATTTTAACTTCCCATTTTTTCTGAAATTTCAGAAATGATGGATTGTGAATGATAATCGTATCTGCTGCGATTGTGGGCTGATCCCAGATCACATTCAGCCCCAAATCTGCCAGCGCTGTTTTCAACTGCGGGGCGATATCGGTTCCGCTGAACATGTTTGACGAAACGGCATGAACCGTAACGTTTGCCATCCGGGATGAAACCCGCAATTCCTGCGCCACAGCCGAAGAGGTGCCACCGGGAAACCGTGGGTCGATCACATAGGCTATGCTGGGGCGCTGTCCCATCATGTGGTCCTTTTCGGTCCAATGAATCAGATCAATAGGCTGCCCCGATAGCTGCGACAAAGTTCTTGGTTGCTGCCGTGGCTGGTGGTGGAACCGCAGGCAGAACCGCGACCGTCGTCGCCGCAAAACAATTCAGCAAACCGCGCTGGGTGCTTTGCACAAAGACCTGAAGTTCTTTTGCAAGAGGATCGTTGCCTGCAAGAATATCGGGATGCTGCTGCAAATACGCCCAAAGCGAGCTACAATTCTTGGCCAGAATCAACCGCTCCAGTTCCTGAAGCTGCACGAGTGAGTATTCGGCATTGGCACCAGATGCGCCGGTGATCATCAGCATTGCGGTGATAATGGCCATCAATTTTGGTCCTGGCATTATCGCGCCCCCCCTTCCCCATTACGCCCAAGGGAATACATCCCCCTGAATGGCGCGTTTTTGTCGATTTTCCCGGCCCGACCGACAAAACCAGAGGCCCTGCGTGGTGCGGTGCTTGCACGAGCTGTCATCATCTGGCTTCGCATCTCGGGCTTCATAGGTGCTGACCTGTTCTGAGCTGCAAAATCAGCCGGTCGCGCAGCGCCTGGATTTTCGCGGCTTCGGATTGCGGCTGTTGTGTTCTTTTCTTAGTCGCAGGCCGACTTGCCGTGGCTTTGGCGGCCCCCGTACCGGCCAGCCAAACCTCGATGTTTCCGACCGGGGGCGACGGTCTAAAGGCGGTAAAATCCCGCGCCAGACCGCCAATTTCCTCGGCAAGAATTTGCGCTGCCTCTGCGTCTTTGGGATGAAAGTACCTGACCTGATTACTGCTGATCCGGAAAGAGACGCGAACTGGTTCGCCGACCGCAAAACCCGTATCTGTCAGGGATGCGACGAGGGTGGTAACCTCGGCATCCTTCATGCTGCCTGGGGCGTTAAGCAAGACATTATAGGCGGTGAAATCAATCAGGCTGCCATTGTCACCAGAAATCTCACTGGTGTCGGCAAAGGGTGCTGGGGGTTCGACGGAGGCCCCGGAGAGGGTCGGATCAAACTCGAGTTTCACCAATGAAACCTGCGGAACCGTCGTGGCTATTTCGACATCCGTTGGGGGCGTCCGACCAAAACCGGAGGCAATTGGCATATGTGTTTCGGCACTGACAGTGGCGGCGGGCCCGGAAAACTCCCCATTCGGCGGCGCGACAGGGGCGTCCGTCACCGACAGTGATGTGTCATGCCCTTGCAAACGGCCTACCAGCCCCGCGGGTGCCGACACAAGAACCACTTTGGAAATCACGCCCGGCGCTGGAATTGCCCCATCAGACTGCAATCCACGGGCATCTTGACCGAGCGCCTGATCATTTCCGCCGATCAAAGGAGCCGGTTTTGGCAATGACATTACCAGCGCGGTCGGAGAATCGACGCCGCTGCTGACAACTTTCGCTGGCATGGAAATTGACAGCACCGCGTCAGGTTGGTGGCGTATGGTCGGTGCTGCCGGGTTCATATCCGCGAGTCGCAAACTAGGTTGCGCGGGCAGCGATGGTTCAACTTTCACCAACGCCGGAGCAATCGGTTCAACGACCGGTGCGACCGGTCGGGGCTTTGGTGCGGCAACTGAAAGGGCAGCATGGTTGGGCGCAACAGGAGCCGCCTGCGCAACTTCGGGTTCGGTTTGGCGCGTCGATATCGGATTGCTTTCGGCGATCCAGCCACCGAAAGCCACCAGACCAAGGCCCATCGACGCGCCCAAAACGAATCCCCCTGCGACACGTGCGACCATGATCCGGCGTTTCCTGGGACGCGCAACGGCAACAATCGGATCGGCATTCGCCAGAACCAGAACGTTCTTGGGTGGCGCGCGCCGCATGGTGGATGCCAGAACCAATAGCGCTACGGCAGGTTCGGTTTCTGACACCAACTGTGGCTCTGCCGCAGGGCTGAGCGTTTTGGGGGTCGGTAAGTCGGCCTTCTCCCAAGGCCGGGTGGATTTCAGAAAAACCGGTTGCTCGTCAGTGTTTTGCGCCTCTTTCGCCAACACCTGAGCACGTTTTAGGCGCGCCGCTTCCAGGCGTTCGACAAAATTCTGCGTACTCAGGAGTTCCTTGAACCCTGGCAAATCGCCATCCGCATCAAGCGACGGCGAGGGCACAAACCCATCGATCACTTTCCCAATTCCCCACCCCAAAGCAGCCCTGCTTGGGCGAAAACACCCAAGGCACACACCGGCGTCTGGTCAATCGGATCGTCGCCTGGGGGCAACGATCCACCGTTCTGTACGCAGTCATTTTAGTCGTTTCGGCAAGGCGAAACAACGCTTTCCGAGACAATTCACGTGTATAACCCGATTTGGTACCATTTTAGCAATGGGGCACACGCGCCGATCCTTCATGAAAACCATCTGCAATAATCACTGACCAGCAGATGCTCAGGGTCTTCGTCTTCCTGGACGTTGGCAAAACGTCCGATGGCTTCACGGAAGATATTATCAGTTTCGTCGTCATTGACCGTCGAAACCTCACCAATCAACACATCACCGCCTTCGCCCCAGAAGGCGTGCCAATCACCGGGCATCAGCGTGACGCTTTGGCCGGGGACAAGTCGCAGTCTTTCGCCAGGGACGAAATCGTGCCGAATGCCGTCGCTGTGAACTGTTCCGCCCCGGTCCTGACAAAAGCCGCCATCATCATCAGAACCGTAAAGCTCGACAAACAGCGTCGCACCGCCCCGGTTGATGATGTCTTCAGCCTTGAGGCTATGGGTATGCATCGGCGAAAGTTGATCCTGCTTTGAAATCAGCAGTTTTTCCGCATAGCACATGCCGCCACCGCGTCGCAGATCGGCAAGGCGGCCGTTGCGCAGGGTAAACAGAAACAGTCCCATCTCTGAAAACCGGCCAGCGCCATAGTCGGTGATATCCCAGCCGCAGCGGGCAGAAATCACATGCGTGGCGCTCTTTGCATTCGCCTTGAATTCGTCCGGCGACCAATAGGCAAAAGGCGGCAGCACAAACCCGTAGTGGCGGATCAGATCATCGGCCTCGGCCATGATCTGATTGATGTGTGAACGTTTCACGTCAGCGTCTCTGCGGGGTTTCCGAGAAAGCGATCAGCCGGTCCAGCGTTCATTCTTTCAACTGTCATCCCGCCACCGGTTCACGATCGGATAGCGCCGATCAAGCCAAAATGCCTTTTTGGTCAACCGGACGCCGGGGGCAGACTGGAAGCGCTTGTATTCACTGATATAAATCAAATGTTCGACCTTTTTGACCGTCTCCCGGTCAAACCCCGCCGCCACCACTTCGGCCACCGATTGATCGCCTTCGATGAGCCTTTCAAGGATTGCGTCCAGCACCTCATAGGGCGGCAGGCTGTCTTGGTCCTTCTGGTTGTCACGCAGTTCCGCCGTTGGCGGCTTGCTGATCACCCGTTCCGGGATCACCTCGCCCTCGGGCCCCAGCATCCAGTCGCGATGATTGGCGTTGCGCCAGCGACAGGTCTCGAACACCCGCATTTTATAGAGATCCTTGATCGGGTTATATCCCCCGGCCATATCGCCGTAGATCGTCGCATATCCGACCGCGACTTCGGATTTGTTGCCTGTGGTCAGCAGCATCTCGCCGAACTTGTTCGACAGGGCCATCAGCATCAGGCCGCGAAGACGTGATTGGATATTTTCCTCGGCAATGCCCGACTGGGTTCCTTCGAACAACGGCGCAAGCGCCTCGGTCACGGCGGCGCGCGGACCGGAAATCGGCACAGTGTCAAGCCGACAGCCAAGCGAGCCTGCAACCGATGCCGCATCTTCCAGCGAATGGGTCGAGGTGTATTCCGACGGCAGCATCACGCAGCGAACATTGTCGGGCCCGATCGCATCGGCGGCAATCGTCGCCACAATGGCACTATCTATTCCACCGGAAAGACCCAACAGGACTTTCTTGAACCCGGTTTTGTCCAGATAGTCGCGCAACGATGTGACCATCGCGCGGTAGTCCTGTTCCCACTCATCAGGGATCGGCTCCAGATCGGTCCGCACTGCGCGCCAGCCTTCAGGGTGGCGCGCAAAATCCACATGACGGATGTGTTCGTCGAAAACCGGCAATTGGGCCGCCAATTCGCCACCGGGATTGATCACGAAACTGCCACCATCGAACATTTGGTCATCCTGCCCGCCGACCATGTTGAGGTAGATCAGCGGCAGCTTTGTCTCAATGACACGCGCCACCATCAGCGCGACCCGGCGGTCGTATTTGTTGCGGTAATAGGGCGAACCATTCGGCACGAGCAGTATCTCGGCGCCGGTTTCGGCCAGTGTTTCCGTCACATCATCGAACCAGGCATCCTCGCAAATGGGCGTACCAATACGAACGGGGCCGACGACATAGGGCCCGCTGACCGGGGCCGAGACGTAAAGCCGTTCTTCGTCAAAGACGGTATCATTTGGCAGGTGATGCTTCAGCACCCTTGCGGCCACCTTGCCATCTTTCAGCACCCAATAGGCGTTGTAAAGACCGCTTTCGTCACGAAACGGCCCGCCGATACCTAATGCGGGGCCATCGGCGCAATCCCTGGCCAATGCTTGGATGGCCGCCATCGCCTCGGTCACGAATGCCGGTTTCAACACCAGATCCTGGGTCTGATATCCGGTGATGAACATTTCAGTCAGGGCCACCATGTCTGCCCCGGCCAGCCGCCCTTCTTCCCATGCAGCCCGTGCCTTGGCGACGTTAGAGGCGAGAGCCCCAACGGTCGGATTAAGCTGCGCCAAAGTCAGGCGAAATATGTCGGCCATGGTTTTTCCTGTCTTGCCCGCCTCTCTATTATCAGACCTGAGGGCGATGAAAAGTCATCGATCATTCAATCGGGCAACACTCGATCAAGTTGATGTCCAGTGACTTGTCATAAGCCATCTCTGCAACTAGGCTTTCAGGTGATAGTTGTGCCCAGTGCCGAACAAGTACCTGTCACATTAGGTCTAAATCCTGATAGTAAAATGGAAAAAACATCGCGGCTCGGGGGCTTGGAGAAAGAATGAACCACTATAGCGGATTCGGGATTCGGGCATCACTCGCTCTGGCCGTTTTTCTTGCGGCCGACCTTGCCGTGGGTCAGGAGATCATCAGCAAGGAATATGAAGACGGCGGCATCTATGAAGGCACCTTCAAGGACGGGTTGCAGCATGGCACCGGCACGTACCGGTTGCCAAACGGGTACGAATATACCGGCGATTGGGTGGAAGGCGAAATTCTTGGTCAGGGCGTGGCCCGCTACCCGAACGGGTCGGTCTATGAGGGCCAGTTCGTCAAGGGCAAGCCGCAGGGCAAAGGCAAGATCACCTTTGCCGATGGCGGCCAGTACGAGGGTGACTGGTCCGATGGTGAAATCGAGGGTGAGGGCGTCGCCCGCTATGCCAATGGCGTGGTCTACACCGGCAGTTTCAGCAAGGCCTTGCACCACGGCAAAGGCAAGATGGAGAATCCCGGCGGATACACCTATGACGGTGATTGGGTAAACAACGTCAAGGAAGGCAAGGGCCGGATCACTTACCCCGACGGGGCCGTCTATGAGGGTGACATGCTCAACGGCCAGCGGGCCGGACAGGGCAAGCTGACGCTACCGGACGGGCTGGTCTATGAGGGCGGTTGGAAAGAAGGCCAGATGAATGGCGCAGGAAAGCTGACCCAGGCCAATGGTGACGTTTTCGAGGGAAACCTAGTCGATGGAAGGCGTCAGGGCGAAGGCAAGGTCAGTTATGCCGATGGCGACATCTATACGGGTTCCTTCGTCGATGACAAACGACACGGTCAAGGCGTTTTTCAGGGCGCAGATGGATACTCCTATGAAGGCGAATGGGTCGAGGGGCGCATTGAGGGCACAGGCAAAGCCACCTATCCCGATAGTTCGGTCTATGAAGGGCGGTTTGCCAATGATCTGGCCAATGGCACTGGCAAAATTACCTATGCGGACGGCTCGACCTATGAGGGCACCTGGAAAGACGGCGTGATCGAAGGCGAAGGCACAGCGGTCTACGCGAATGGCCCTGTCTATGTTGGCGCATTTCAGGCTGGCAAAAACCATGGTCAGGGGAAAATGACCTATCCCGACGGGTATTCCTATGACGGCCAATGGGTAGAGGGCCAGCGCGAAGGCACCGGCGTTGCTACCTATGCGGATGGCAATGTCTATACGGGCGAATTTGTGGCCGGGCAACGTGAAGGCCAGGGCGAAATGGTCACGCCCGACGGGTTTCGCTATGTTGGTTCATGGAAGGCCGGCGAAATGGACGGCCAGGGCACTGCTACCTATGCGAACGGCGATGTTTACGAAGGCACGTTCAGCGCGGGCAAGCGGCAGGGACAGGGAACGATGCGCTATGCGACCGGCGAAACTGCGGCTGGTGGTTGGACCGACGGAACCCTGACAACGCCTGAATCCACCTCGGCGACAACGGGCAGCGGGAACTGACATACAGAGCATTTGCCATCCGAGAGCGGCCAATCGGTTGAGGCCGCCAAGGCCAAATTGCAACGCTTGGCCGCATCCGCCGACCGCCAAGATTTTTCGCTTTTCCTTTCTGACCGGGTGCTTATAGTCGCCGCCATGAAACCGAGCTTGCATAACCAGTCATGCACGGGTGCCTTTGGTGCCCCGATGCTCCGTGACCTACTGCTCCTTAGCCGCCTCTGAGCGTGCCCTCTTGGGTGCGACCGCTCAGAGGTGATCAGCGCCCGACAGTTGCTAAGGAAACAGGAAAGCCAGACCCATGACAGACAAATCCGAACAAGACCGCGTGGTCATTTTTGACACCACGCTGCGCGACGGCGAACAATCGCCGGGCGCCACCATGACCCATACCGAAAAGCTGGAAATCGCCGAACTGCTCGATGAAATGGGCGTCGATATCATCGAGGCCGGGTTCCCCATTGCGTCGGACGGTGATTTCGAAGCCGTATCGGCGATTTCGAAGCAAGCGAAATCTGCGGTGATCTGCGGGCTGGCGCGGGCGAATTTCAAGGATATCGACCGCTGTTGGGAGGCGGTGAAACACGCGCGCCGCCCGCGCATCCATACCTTCATCGGCACCTCGCCGCTGCACCGGGCCATTCCGAACCTCGACAAGGATCAGATGGCCGAGAAAATCCACGACACGGTCACCCATGCCCGCAATCTTTGCGACAACGTGCAATGGTCGCCGATGGATGCGACCCGGACGGAACATGACTATCTGTGCCGCGTGGTCGAGATTGCCATCAAGGCCGGGGCCACGACGATCAACATCCCCGACACGGTGGGTTACACCGCGCCCCGTGAAAGCGCCGATCTGATCCGGATGCTGATCGACAAGGTGCCCGGCGCGGACAGCATCATCTTTGCCACCCACTGTCACAATGACCTTGGTATGGCGACGGCCAATGCGCTGGCGGCGGTCGAGGCGGGCGCACGCCAGATCGAATGCACGATCAACGGACTGGGTGAACGTGCGGGCAACACCGCGCTGGAAGAAGTGGTGATGGCGCTGAAGGTACGCAATGACATCCTGCCTTACCGGACCGGTATTGATACGACCAAGATCATGAACATTTCGCATCGGGTCGCGGCTGTGTCGGGCTTTGCCGTTCAATTCAACAAGGCCATCGTCGGCAAGAACGCCTTTGCCCACGAAAGCGGCATTCATCAGGACGGGATGCTGAAGAACGCCGAAACGTTTGAGATCATGCGCCCCGAGGATATCGGCCTGGCTGCCACCAATCTGGTGATGGGCAAGCATTCGGGCCGGGCGGCGCTGCGCTCCAAGTTGAAGGATCTGGGCCACGATCTGGCCGATAACCAGCTCAATGACGTCTTTGTCCGCTTCAAGGCGCTGGCCGACCGCAAGAAGGAAATCTATGACGAAGACCTGCTGGCGTTGATGCGCGACACCAACGCCAATGCCGACAGCGACCACCTTCAGGTCAAATTCCTGCGTGTCGTCTGCGGCACCGAAGCGCCGCAATCGGCGGAACTGACGCTAACGGTCGGTGGCACAGATCACGACGTTGCGGCCACCGGTGATGGCCCCGTTGACGCCACGTTCAACGCAATCAAGAAGCTCTTCCCCCATAACGCCCGGCTGGCGCTCTATCAGGTCCACGCCGTGACCGAAGGGACGGACGCGCAGGCAACAGTTTCGGTGCGCCTGGAAGAAGATGGCAAGATCGTCACCGGACAGTCATCCGACACCGATACGGTGGTTGCCAGCGCAAAGGCCTATGTCAATGCGCTCAACAACCTCGTCGTGCGGCGGGAAAAGACCAAACCAAAGGATGAACTGAAGTCGGTTTCTTGAAAATTTCCGGCAATGGGGTGGCGCCCGCATTGCCGGATATTGCCAGATATCCCGAGTGGCGGAAAGCCGCAAACGCAAGAGCCATGGCCCCTTTCGTCCCCGCCAACCTAGGCTTATAAGAGGCTTCGGCCTGCGCTGATGCGAGTCGCGGGCTGTTTTTTTGTTGGGTAACGGGATCACGACATGGCATGGTTAGGCGGGCTGTTTTCGTCCGATATGGCGATTGACCTCGGAACGGCGAATACGCTCGTCTATGTCCGTGGCAAGGGGATCGTTCTCAACGAACCTTCGGTGGTTGCCTATCACGTCAAGGACGGCAAAAAGCAGGTGCTGGCCGTGGGCGAAGATGCCAAGCTGATGCTGGGCCGCACTCCCGGCAGCATCGAGGCGATCCGACCGATGCGCGAAGGTGTGATAGCCGATTTTGATGTGGCCGAAGAGATGATCAAGCATTTCATCCGCAAGGTTCACAAACGCACGACATTCTCCAAGCCCAAGATCATCGTCTGTGTGCCGCATGGCGCGACCCCTGTCGAAAAGCGCGCCATCCGCCAGTCGGTTCTGTCCGCAGGTGCGCGCCGCGCCGGGCTGATTGCCGAACCCATCGCGGCGGCGATCGGGGCCGGGATGCCGATCACAGACCCGACCGGAAACATGGTCGTAGATATAGGTGGCGGCACGACCGAGGTTGCCGTACTCAGCCTGGGCGATATCGTTTATGCGCGCTCTGTCCGCGTTGGCGGCGACCGGATGGACGAGGCGATCATTTCCTACCTGCGCCGCCAGCAGAACCTCTTGATCGGCGAAAGCACGGCCGAGCGGATCAAAACCTCGATCGGCACCGCACGGATGCCTGATGACGGGCGGGGCGCGGCGATGCAAATTCGCGGTCGCGACCTGTTGAACGGCGTGCCGAAGGAAATTGAAATCAATCAGGCCCAGATCGCCGAGGCGCTGGCCGAACCCGTACAGCAGATTTGCGAGGCGGTGATGACCGCGCTTGAGGCAACCCCACCCGATCTTGCCGCCGATATCGTTGATCGGGGTGTGATGCTGACCGGGGGCGGTGCTTTGCTGGGCGAGTTGGATCTGGCGCTGCGCGAACAGACCGGGCTGTCAATCTCCATCGCTGACCAGTGCCTCAACTGCGTGGCTTTGGGCACGGGCAAAGCACTGGAATATGAAAAACAACTCCGCCATGTGATAGACTACGATAGCTGAGGCACTAGCCCAGCGTCCAAGGTGAGGCCGCCGTGGCACGAGACCGCAATGCCGATCACGATTTTCAAGGACCGGTACGCCGAATTCTGATTGCGGTGCTGGTTGTGCTGCTGACGGCGATCTTTCTGATATGGCGCATCGACAGCCCCCGTGTCGAACGGATGCGGTCCGCTTTCATCGACCGGGTCGTGCCCAATTTCGACTGGGCCCTGTTGCCGGTGACCAAGCTGGTCGGCATGGCCGAAGGCTTTCAGTCCTACGCACGCATCGTGGAACAAAATCAGGAACTAAGGCGTGAATTGCAGCAGATGAAAGCGTGGAAAGAGGCCGCCGTGCAACTGGAACAGCAAAACGCCAAGCTGCTGGCGCAAAATCAGGTGCGTCTTGACCCCAAACTGACATCGGTTTCAGGCGTTGTTCTGGCCGATAGCGGTTCGCCGTTCCGCCAGTCGGTATTGTTGAACGTCGGCAGCCGCGATGGCATCATTGACGGCTGGGCGACGATGGACGGGTTGGGGCTGGTCGGGCGAATTTCGGGTGTGGGCAATACAACCGCACGGGTGATCTTGCTGACCGATGCGTCGAGCCGGATTCCGGTGACAATTCAGCCCTCCGGACAAAGGGCAATGCTGGTAGGCGACAACACCGCAACCCCCCCGATCGAGTTTCTGGAAACGCCAGAGCAGGTCCGGCCCGGCGACCGGGTCGTGTCGTCAGGCGATGGTGGCGTTTTTCCGGCCGGACTTTTGGTGGGAGAGGTGGAAAAAGCCGATGGTCGTTTAAGGGTCCGTCTGTCGGCCGACTATCAGCGGCTCAATTTCCTCCGGGTTTTGCGCAGCCGACCCGCCGAAGATATCTCCGAGGCGGGCGGGTTGGTCGTGCCGCTTCGGCCCGCCGATGAAAGCCCTAAGCCGGACGTCGGTGCCAGTGATGGTTGACCCTATTCTCACATCGCGTTTCGGGCACAGGTGCCTGTTTCTGGGTCTGGCGGCACTGGTTCTCTTTGTCAGGCTATTGCCCTTGACGGCCATTCCGGTGCGCTGGCCCGGCCCCGATATCATTTTGTGCCTGACGCTTGCCTGGGTTCAGCGACGCCCTGAATATGTGCCCGTTTTGGTCGTCGCAGGGGTGTTTTTGGTCGATGATCTTCTGGCGATGCGCGCCCCTGGACTTTGGGCGCTTTTGGTATTGATAGGCACTGAATTCCTCCGCTCGCGCGAATCTGAGTTCCGCGATTTGCCCTTCTTGCTGGAATGGTCCGTCACCAGTGTGGTCATTCTCGCTATCGCCATTGCCAACCGTTTGGTGCTGGCCATTTTTATTGTTCCGCAAACCGGACTTGGCCTGACACTGTTGCAGGTAATATCGACGATCGCCGCATATCCTGTCGCCGTCCTGGTTTCACATTTCGCTTTTGGCCTGCGCAAGGCAGCTACGGGCGAAGTGGACGCATTGGGACATCGGCTATGAGACGTTCGCCGCGCGATGCCATCGACAGTTACCGCGGTATCAGCCGCCGCGGGATGCTTTTGGGATCCATGCAGGCGATTTTCGTTGGAACACTGGCGTTCCGGATGCGCTACTTGCAGGTCGATCAGGCAGACCAGTTTCGGTTGCTTGCCGAAGAAAACAGCATCAAGGTTCGCCTTTTGCCACCGGCACGGGGCCTGATATTTGACCGCAACGGCGCATTGGTTGCCGGAAACGAACAGAATTACCGCATCACGATCACCCGCGAGGACGCAGGCGACACCGACGCCGTTTTGGAACGGTTGGCTCAGTTGCTGCCACTGACGGCAGAAGAAATCGAAGATACACGCAAGGAAATCGCCCGCCGCAGTCCAACCCTGCCTATAACCGTCGCAGACCGGCTTAGCTGGACGGATTTCAGCCGCGTGGCGGTCAATGCCCCAGCCTTGCCGGGCGTATCGACCGAGGTCGGTCTGTCGCGCGTCTATCCGCTTGGCCCCGACTTCGCCCATGTCCTGGGATATGTCGGGCCAGTCAGCGACTATGATCTGTCGAAATTGTCCGACCCCGATCCGCTTTTGCAAATCCCCCGGTTCCAGATCGGCAAACTGGGTGTAGAAGCCAGACTGGAAACAAACCTGCGCGGCAAGGCCGGGACGCGCCGGATCGAGGTCAATGCGACCGGACGGGTCATGCGCGAACTGAACCGCAAGGAAGGCGACGCCGGTAAGAACGTCCAGATAACCATCGACCAGAAATTGCAGAACTATGTGCTGGCGCGACTGGGGGATGAAAGCGCGGCGGCAATGGTCCTTGATGTCCGAACTGGCGATATCCTCGCCTCTGTTTCCGCCCCTAGCTTTGATCCGAACCTTTTCGTGCGCGGCATTTCCGGCCCCGATTACCGGGCGCTGACCGAAGATGATCACCGCCCCCTGGCCGATAAATCGGTGCAGGGTGCCTATCCTCCCGGCTCTACCTTCAAAATGGTGACAGCGCTCGCCGCGTTGGAGTCCGGGGCAATATCGGCGGATGAGACGGTCTATTGTCGCGGCTATACCGAGCTTGGCAATCGGCGGTTTCACTGCTGGAAGGGGGGCGGCCACGGCCATGTAGCGCTGGTCGAAAGCCTAGAGCAATCCTGCGATGTTTATTTCTACGAAGTGGCCCAGCGCGCCGGGATCGAAAATATCTCGGCGATGGCGCGTCGGCTTGGGGTTGGCGAAAAGTTCGATCTGCCGATGTCGGCAATCTCCGAAGGTCTGGCACCCGACAAGGCCTGGAAGCAGAGCAGATATGGAAAGGCCTGGCTGATCGGGGACACATTCAACGCCGGGATCGGTCAGGGATATGTGCTGGCCTCGCCATTGCAACTTGCGGTGATGAGCGCCCGTATCAGCACCGGCCGTGCTATTTTGCCACGTTTGATCCGGGCAATAGACGGCAAGGACGTTCCGCCGGTTGATAAGCCCGATCTCGGTCTGAATGAAAACCATCTGCGGGCGATCCGCAAAGGCATGTTTCAGGTCGCCAACAGCCGTCGCGGCACAGCCTATGGGTCGCGCATTGTCGATGATACGATGCGAATGGCGGGCAAGACCGGCACCAGCCAGGTCAGGAATATTACCGCTGCCGAACGCGCGCGGGGTGTTACTTCGAATACCGACTTGCCATGGGAACGGCGCGATCACGCGCTTTTCGTCAGCTTTGCGCCCTTCGACAATCCAAGGATTGCCGTCTCGGTTGTGGTCGAACATGGCGGCGGCGGATCGACCGCAGCCGCCCCGATTGCCCGCGATATCGTGCTTCAGACACTGAGCGACGGCTTCCCGCCCCTGACAGCTTATCCCGAAAGCCAGCGCAACAGGATCGAGGCCGAACGCAACGCTTTGCCGTTGCGCGACCCGCAGGGGCCATCGGGCGGGTATTCCCGCGCATGAGCTATCTTGAATATAATGTCAAAACCGTCCCTGTGGGCCTGCGCAAGATATTGCATTTCAACTGGCCGCTGGTGGTTTTGCTGACGGCGGTCGCGTCGATCGGGTTTTTGATGCTCTATTCGGTCGCCGGGGGCCGGCTTGAAATCTGGGCCGAACCGCAAATGAAACGGTTCATCATCGGAATGACAGGGATGCTGGTGATTGGCTTTGTGCCCATCTGGTTCTGGCGCAATATTTCCGCCGTGGCCTACATCGGCGCGATGCTTTTGCTGCTTGGGGTTGAGCTTTTTGGCTCGGTCGGGATGGGCGCTCAACGCTGGATCGAATTTGGCGATTTGCGTCTGCAACCCTCTGAATTGATGAAAGTTGCCCTGGTGATGCTGTTGGCCGCTTACTACGATTGGCTTGACCTTGAAAAGACATCGCGCCCCCTTTGGGTATTGATCCCGGTGGTCATCATCCTTTTGCCGACGTTTCTGGTGCTGAAGCAGCCTGACCTCGGGACAGCCATTCTATTGCTGGCAGGTGGTGGCATTGTGATGTTCGTCGCGGGTGTTAGCCTGTGGTATTTCGGGACGGTGATCGCGCTGGTCGTGGCGCTGGTCTTTGCGGTATTCGAAAGTCGGGGCACAACCTGGCAACTGATTGAGGATTATCAGTTCAGGCGCATTGATACATTCCTTGATCCGGGCAGTGATCCGTTAGGCGCGGGCTATAACATCACCCAGGCGCAAATAGCACTTGGATCGGGTGGCTGGGCGGGCAAGGGTTTCATGCAAGGCTCTCAGTCGCGCCTGAATTTTCTGCCCGAAAAGCATACCGACTTCATTTTCACCACATTGGCCGAGGAATTCGGATTTGTTGGCGCTGTATCGCTTTTATCGCTCTATGTGTTGATTGTCGGGTTTTGCGTAAGTTCCGCCATGTCGAACCGCGACAGGTTTTCGTCCTTGCTGACCTATGGCGTGGCCGGTACGTTTTTTCTGTTCTTCACCGTCAACATGTCGATGGTGACCGGATTGATGCCGGTTGTCGGTGTGCCGTTGCCGCTTGTCTCCTACGGCGGCACGGCGATGATCATTCTGCTTGGTGCCTTTGGACTGGTGCAAAGCGCCCATATTCACCGACCGAGGTAGACGATGCCCATAAACGTGTTTTTTGCCGCCGGTGCGGATAGTTGGGATGAATACCGGATGCCTTTGGCCGACGCCTTCGCCGAGGCCGGGCTGGATGTCGCTTTGTCGGACAGCGCGCCTGACCCGAGCATGGTGGACTATCTGATCTTCGCCCCCACGCGGGGCGCGTTCGATTTTTCACCCTACCAAAACTGCAAGGCGGTCTTGAACCTCTGGGCGGGGGTCGAACGGATCGTGACCAACCCGACGCTGACCCAGCCGCTCTGCCGGATGGTCAATCACGAACTGACCGAAGGGATGGTAGAATATGTCGTGGGCCACGTGCTACGCCACCATCTGGGGATGGACACGCATATCCACGGGCAAGACGGTGTCTGGCGCAACCATATCTTACCTCCTCTCGCACGACAGCGGCAAGTCGTCATCCTGGGATTGGGGGCGTTGGGTTCTGCCGCCGCACAGGCGCTGGCCACATTGAATTTTTCGGTCATGGGATGGAGCCGGACAGAGAAGTCCGTCCCCGGAATAACCTGTGTCTGGGGCGACGATGGCCTGTCTGACGCACTGACACGCGCCGAGATTCTGGTCACGCTTTTGCCGCGCACACCGGAGACCGAAAATCTGCTGAACGCAACCCGCATCGCGCTGATGCCTAAAGGCGCGGTGATCATCAATCCCGGCCGCGGGCCGCTGATCGACGATGACGCCCTGCTGGCGGCCCTTGACACCGGCCAGATCGGCCATGCCACGCTTGATGTTTTTCGGGTCGAACCGCTGCCCCCGGACCATCCCTATTGGGCCCATCCCAACGTCACGGTAACACCACATATCGCCGCTGATACACGGGCAGGAAGTGCCGCGCGTGTTGTGGCCGAAAATGTCCGCCGGGGTGAGTCCGGCGAAGCGTTCCTGTATCTGGTCGATCCTCAGCGCGGTTACTGATTGCTGGGCCGCAACGGCACTACTTTAATCTCGGTGGGCGGTTTGGATCCATTCCGGGGGCGGAAGGGGTATGGACCGGTTCAGGAAGGCCATTGCCCGTCGGCATCTCAATCCGGTGTGCTACCCGCAGCAAATCCGCTGGAACCGGATGACTGGCACCCAGAAAAGTTACGTCCAGTTCCGCCGCATCAATCCCCGAAAAGACCAACGTTTCAGAAACGGCCTTGGCCAGCGCATCTTGGGTTTCGTCACGCGCCCCCTCGAAGGCCAGCATGTGACCCTTTCTGCCCCCTTCATAATGCGCTTGAACCAGATAGGCTGCCCGTGCCAACCCCGCCAGTTGTGCCAACCTGAGTTCAAGAGCTTTTAGCAGCGTTATGGGTACACCGTCGGGGGGACTGAACGCCAGGGGGCGGGCTTGGGTCACATGTGGTCCTTGCGCCAGCGTTCCGACAAGCCATGCCAGCGCCGCGGGCACCATCTGAAACGCCGACGGTGCCACCCCGAGGTTCAACCCGATGCCGATATCCTGCCCCGCCAAGGCCCCGGCGATCACCCGCCCCGGCAGTGCCGCATAGGGAACCGGTTTGTCGCAGAATTCCGCCAGCCGTTCTTCCAGGTCAAAGGCCATGACGAACCGTCCAGATTCCAGCTCAAACAGTTTCGGTGCGACCTCAACGCCCACGGGTTCGGATTCCAAGAGCAGGAACAGTTCGGCATTCGCGATGGTTTGGTAAAACGCCAGCCGGGCAGCGTCGTCTTCCGGGGCCGTTTCCATCGCACCATGGGCGCGGTCCAATGCGGTTTCAACCATGGTCCATCGCCTTGCGCACCTGCGCCCGTGCCACGGGCAGAAGGTCGGTTTCAAACCACGGATTGCGCCTTAACCAGCCCGAATTGCGCCAGGATGGATGTGGCAGGCAAAAGGTGCCGGGCGCATGGTCGCGCCAGCGGGTTACCGTCGCTGTGACTCCGCCCCTGACCGCCTCACGGCCAAGGTGCCAGCGTTGGGCATATGCCCCGATCAGGAAAATGACCTGAAGTTCCGGCAAACTGTCGATCACCCTTTGCCGCCATGTTTCCGCACATCGGCGTGGTGGCGGCAGGTCGGAACCTTTGGCGTCATAGCCCGGAAAGCAAAACGCCATCGGTACGATCGCCAGCCGATCACGATCATAGAATTCCGTCTCGCTCAACCCAAGCCAATCGCGCAAACGATCGCCAGATGGATCGGTAAAGGGCCTGCCCGACGCATGAACCCTCGCGCCCGGTGCCTGACCCGCAATCAAGATGCGCGCACCGGGGCGAAACCAAGCGACCGGCCTCGGCTCATGGCCAGTGACCGTGGCCGCGAAATCGGCGGCACAAAGCCGACAGGCCATGATTTCGTCGATAAGGGACGGCGACATGGTCATCAGCCATGACTGGCGAAATTCAGGATCAGCGTCACACCCAGCAGGATCGCAATCCACAGCACCATCGCCCCGGTGGGCCATGTCTGGGAAAAGCGCCCCTCTGGCCCGGTCGAATGATAGAGGCCGGAAACCATTCGCGTAATGGTTCTCATGCCGAGACTTGTCCATCTTGCCCAAAGCCGAGAAACCCGCACGGCAATGACGGCAATCACTCTCGGCAGCAACCGCCGGTATGTCCAATCGAAGTCGAGATCAATGCCTCTGATTTCCGGCGGGTGAATGCCGTTGCGCATCAGCACGCCAAAGGCCAGAAGGGCGAAGAACAAGAGTTGTAGCTGACCGATCACATGGCTCGCCGTATAGGGAATGAAATCGACCTGATAGGGCAGCAAGGCATAAAGCGGATCGGGATACACACCGATAAATATACTCAGAAATGCCGCCAGGCTCATGGCCAGCAGCATATGGATCGGGGCCTCTTTCGGGCGCTTGCCGCTGTCATGGGCGAAGAAGGTGAAAAAGGGAATTTTGATTCCCGAATGTGACAAAACACCAGCAGAGGCAAAGACCAGAACCGCCCAGATCAACGGGTAATGCTGGGCTGCCGTCTGATCGATGATCAGCGATTTCGTCACAAAGCCGGAAAAGAGCGGAAAGGCAGAAATCGACGCCGCCCCCACCAGACAAAGTATCGTGGTCAACGGCATGGTCCGGTAAAGCCCGCCAAGTTCCGAGGCTTTGGCCGTTCCGGTTCGGTACATGGCGGCCCCGACGGCCATGAACAACAGCCCCTTGAACAGAACATGCGCCACTGCGTGCGACACGGCCCCATTCAACGCCATGTCGGTGCCAACGCCGATCCCCACCACCATGAAACCAAGCTGGTTATTGGTACTATAGGCCAGCACCCGGCGCAGATCGTTTTCAATCTCGGCAAAGAAGATCGGGAACAGCGTCATAACCGCCCCTATATAGATCAGGATTTCAGTGCCCGCGAACCCCCTTGCCAAAGCGTAGATGGCCAGCTTGGTTGTGAACGACTGGAGGATGACCGTGCCAGTGATCGTCGCCGCAGGATAGGTGTCCTGCACCCAATTATGCAGCAGCGGAAAGGCGCTCTTGACCCCGAATGACAAAAAAATCAGCCAGGTTCCGGGCGAATCAAGCGTCATTCGGTCAAAGCCGATTGTCCCGGTTTCGCGGTAAAACAGCACCGCCCCAACCAGCAGGGCCACCCCAGAGCCGATCTGGATCGTCAGATACCGCATACCGGTGTAATAGGCCCCTTCGGTCCGCCGCGCCCAGACCAGAAAAACCGAGGCAAGTGCCGTCCCTTCCCAATAGAAAAACAGTGTAAGGAGATCCCCGGCAAACACCGCTCCAATCGCCGAACCGGCATAGGTCAGGGCAGCGATCTGCTGCACGGTATCGCGCACATGCCAAGCATAGAGATTGCCGATAAATGCAGCGAGGCAGAATATGAGACCGAAAACGCGCGACAGTTTGTCGACCCGCATCAGATCAAGCGTGAAGCCGAAGAACTGAACCTGACCGGCCACACCGGGGGCCAGCGACCATATCTGCCACCCGGCGATGATAGGCAGCGCCAGAAGCCAGATCGCGCGCAGGTTGCCACGCGGTAGCAGCAACAGGATCGGGGCTGCGGCAAAGTACAGAAATGCCGTCGGGATCAGGTCAAGCGCCATCATGCGTTGCCTTTCCCAATTGATCTTCGGGGTAATCTTCCTGATCAACCGCCTTGTTGCCGTAGTAGTTTTCGGGCCGCAAAATGAAAATGCGCAAGGTCTTGGCGGCGAGAATTATGATGGTGAACATCACAAATCCATAAATCCCATAAAACCCGGCAAAATGCTCGATGTCGAAATGCCCGTGTTTTTCGTACGTAAAATCAGCAATGAACAGCAATCCGCACACCATTGCCAAGGCCCAGAAAATCTTTGTCGCATTTCCCGGTCGATCCACCCAGTTCATCATGCTGCCGAGTGCCGGTAATTTTTCTTTCTTTTGCGCGAGACTATGCACAGGTTTTTTCGTCGTCTTGTCGGAGACAGCTTTTTTAGCCGCTTTTCCGGCCGGGCGCTTGGTCGTTTTTCTGGCCATCTGAACCTCCCTAACGCGGCGCGGCTATGGGCGACAGAAACGTCTGAATATCGCCGGCGAAAAAGAATAGCACGATACAGCCAAAGGCCGTCACAGCAGGTGGCAGCCAGACCATCCACGGCGCTTCGTTCATTTTGGCGTCAGCGGGGATGTCGGAACCCTTGAGGAAAAACCCCCGTCCCACCACCGGCAACAGATATGCCACGTTAAGCAATGAACTGACCATCAGGACGCCGATCATGACCCATTGTCCGGTATCGGCGGCCCCCATGATCAAAAGCCACTTGCTCCATGATCCACCTAGCGGCGGCAAGCCAATGATCGACAAGGCCCCTATGAAAAACGCCCCGAAGGTGATCGGCATGATGCGGCCAAGGCCGGTCATCTGGCTGATATCGGTCTTGTGGGTGGCGACATAGATCGACCCCGCGCACATAAAAAGCGTGATTTTGCCCATCGCGTGCATGGCGATATGCATCCCGCCGCCCAGCACCCCCATCGAGGTGGCCAGCGCCATGCCCAACGTGATGTAGCTAAGCTGGCTGATCGTGGAATAGGCCAGCCGCGCCTTGAGGTTGTCCTTGGTCAGGGCCACAACCGAAGCCGCGATGATCGAAAAGGCCGCCAGCCACATCAGCCAGACCGAGGCCCCGGTAGCGGCCAGAAAATCAATGCCGAAAATGTAAATCCCGACCTTCAGCATGGTGAAGACGCCCGCCTTCACCACGGCCACGGCGTGCAGCAGCGCGGAAACCGGCGTCGGCGCCACCATCGCGGCGGGCAGCCAACGGTGGAACGGCATCAGCGCCGCCTTGCCGATACCGAAGGCGTAAAGCGCCAGCAGCACCGCCACCATCGGTCCGGCAATCTTGCCCTCGAGTATCCCGCCACGGGTGAAATCGAGGGTTCCGGCGATGGAATAGGTCCAGATCACGGCGACAAGCTGCAAGCCGATCGAGGTGCCGATCAGTATTCCCAGATAAGTCCGCGCACCGCGGATCGCCTCGGGCGTTCCCTTGTGGGCGACCAGTGGATAGGTCGAAAGGGTCAACACTTCGTAGAACAGGAACAGCGTGAACATATTGGCGGCAAAGGCGATGCCCATGACCGAAGCAATGGCCAGCGAGAAACACGAAAAGAACCGCGCGTGGTGGCTTTCCTTGTTGCCGCGCATGTAGCCGACGCCGTAAATATGGGTCAGTATCCAAAGTCCCGACGCAACGATCGCGAACAAAAGGCCCAAGGGTTCGACCTGAAAAGCCAGATCAAGTCCAGGCAGAACCTCGAATAGAATCAGCGTGTCGCTGGTGCCGTTGCCCACATTGGCCAGTATCTGCAAGACGCTCAGGAACGTCGCCACGGCCGCCGCCAGTGTAACGCCGTCGCGCAGGTTCGCCTGATCGCGCAGCACGATATTTGAAACGGCCGCCAATGTCGGAAGGGCCAGAGTCAGCAGAATGGCTGTATGTGTCTCCATCTACCGGCCCCTCAATGCAGCAACAAGCCGGACGAACCTGCCAGCAGGCCCTGCGCCGCTGTCTGGGCCGCACCAAGCGTGATGTCGGTTACCAACCCGAAATAGATGCAGGCCAGCGCCATGATCCACATCGGGACCAGCATCGTCATTGGCGCTTCGCCCGCCGCAATGTCTTTGGCCGGTGTTTTTAGATAGAGCGTTTCGACGATGTGCCAGACATAGATCACCGCCAGAAGCGATGAAATGACGATCAGCAAAGCCACCGGCCACCAGCCTTTTTCCAGCGCGCTTTGCACCAGATACCACTTGCTGACAAACCCCGCCGTGCCGGGTACGCCGATCAGGCTCAGACCGCCAATGACGATGGTAGCCGAGGTCCAGGGCATGGTCTTGCCCATACCCTGTATGCGGTCAAAGAACGATCCACCTGTCCGAAACACCAACGCGCCGACGCCCATGAAAAGCGCGGCCTTGGTAATGCCGTGGTTGAACAGATGCACAATCGCCGCCGTCAGACCGGTTTGCGACAGCATACCGATACCCAGCAGCATATAGCCGATCTGGGCAATGCTCGAATAAGCCAGCAGCCGCTTGAGATCGGTCTGAAAAATGGCAATGACCGAGGCTGCGAACATCGCCATGACAGCCAGTGGCATGATCAGGAATTCCAGCGTGCTGCCTTCGAACAGAAACGACGGCTGAAAAATCGAGAACATGAAGCGCAACAGCACATAAATCGCCACCTTGGTCGCGGTCGCGGCCAGAAACGCTGTCACAGCCGACGGCGCATAGGTATAGGCGTTTGGCAGCCAGAGGTGCAGCGGGTAAAGCGCGGCCTTCAGACCCATGCCGACAACGATAAAACCAAAGGCTGCTATCACCGTCCGGTTCGCCCCCTGATCCGCGATCCGCGCCGCCAGATCAGCCATGTTGAGTGTGCCGGTAGCCATGTAGAGCAGCCCAAGCCCGATCACAAAGAACGTGGCCCCGATAGTGCCCATGATCAGATAATCATAAGCCGCCATCAGCGCCCTTTTGTCGCGATGCGATCCCTGGGCGACCAGCACATAGGTCGACAGGGACGAAATTTCCAAAAAGACAAAAACGTTGAAGGCGTCACCTGTCACTACCACACCCAAAAGCCCGGTCAGGCACAGCATGTAACAGGCATAGAAAAGCGTATGGTGCCGCTGCGGAATTTCCGAAGCCACACTTTCGCGGGCAAAAGGCAGCACAATCGTGCTGATGCCACTGACCAGAAGCAGGACAAAGGCATTTGCTGCATCAATACGGTATTCGATTCCCAAAGGCGGTGCCCAGCCCCCGATATGGTAAGAAATAATGCCGCCGCCGATGACTTGCCCTAACAGCAGCCCGGCAATCACAAAGGCCGCAGCACTGGTGACGAAAGCCAAAAGCCAAGCCAACCCCCGGTGCCCCAGAAAGACGATCAGCGGGGCAGCGAGAAACGGCACCAACACCTGCAATACAGGTAGTTGATCGCCCAGCGATATCGCTGTGTGATGGGTTATTTCTGTTGTCACTAGGCCCGCCCGCCCATGGCTTCGCCATGAGCTTTGGCATCTTCTGCCGCCAGAATTTTTTCCACTACAAGAATATCGTCTTCCTCTATGGTGCCAAATTCCTCGCGAATCCGGATGATCAGCGACAAGCCCAATGCGGTTGTGGCAATCCCGACCACAATGGCCGTCAGGATCAGAACATGCGGCAGTGGATTGGAGTAGACTACCGCCGGATCGATTTTCATATCGGTCGGAAAAATCGGCGCGGTACCGCCATCGACCTTGCCCATCGAGATGTAAAGCATGAAGACAGAGGTCTGAAACATGTTCAGCCCGACGATCTTTTTGACCAGATTACCGCGCGCGACAACGACATATAGCCCGGTCATCATCAAAACCGAAAACAGCCAGTAATTTGCATGGCCGACAACGAATTCAAAGGTCGTGTTATGATCCATCACCATTCCTCGTCGCTGAGGCGCGCCGGGCGGGCGGCAAAGGCGTAGTAAATCGCGACCATGACCCCCGTCACCGTCACCCCGACACCGAACTCAACCAACAGAATGCCGTAGTGCTGGCCATGTGACGGATGATGCGGATCGAATGCTCCGTAGTCGAGAAAACTGTATCCCAGAAACAGGCTGACCAACCCTGTACCTGCGTAGATCAACACCCCCAGGGCGACCATCTTGTGCACCACCCAGGGCGGAAATACCGCCTGAACCTTTCGCAAGCCGAAAACGACGCCGTAAAGGATGAACGCCACCGCCATGATCACGCCGGCTTGAAACCCGCCCCCCGGCGAATAGTCACCATGGAACTGAACATAAAAGGCAAACAGGATAATGCAGCCGACCAGCAGTTTCGTGACGACGCGCAAGATCAGGTGATGGCGCATCAGTAGACCCCGCCTTCTTCGGTGCCTTCCGCGTCGGCATCCTCATCGTCGTCGTCTTCCTCATCGTCCTCTCGGCGACGCCGCAAACCGCTCATCAACAGCAAAACGCCGATACCGGCGGTAAAGACCACCGCAGTCTCGCCCATGGTATCGTAGCCCCGGTAACTGGCCAATATGGCGGTCACAATGTTCGGAACGTCGATTTCCGCGGGGATGCGCGCCAGATAATCTGGCTCGACATGGGTCATCGCGGGCGCGTCCGCCGAGCCGAAATTGGGCATGTCAAAAGTGCCGTAGATCAGCGCGGCACCGGTTACAAAAACCACGAACAGAGGCAGTGCAGGCGAATGCGACGACGGCTTTTCGACGCGCGATGTCAGCGCCAAGGTTCCAAGCACCAGAACTGTTGAAATCCCCGCGCCAACGGCGGCCTCGGTAAAAGCCACATCAACCGCATCCAACACCACGAACAGCAATGCCGACAGCAAGCTAAAAACACCCGACAACATTGCCACGGCAAAAAGATTGCGCAGCCGGACGATGGCAAGGGCCGTGGCCACCAGCATGGTGAAAAGCGCTATGTCGATGAAGGTTTCTATGGGGTGCCTGCCATCAAATCGGGGCTGGATCAGCGGTTGGGTTCGGCAACGTCTCTGGCTCGGCACCGGTAAGCCCCTTGGCCTCCGGCGGGCGCAGCCCGGATACGAGGGCCGCGTTTGCGACGGCATGCGTGGATGTCGGGCCGGTAATGAACAGCACCAACCCGATGACAATCAGCTTTACCGTGACCAGGCCCCAGCCGGCATATACGCACATGCCGGCCAGCAACAAAATCACGCCCGCAGAATCGCTGACAGAAGCCGCAT
>JBATDH010000011.1:0-7647 GCA_049663365.1 Albidovulum sp.
GGTCTATCCCGTTGAAAACGCTGGGCTTGCCGACGAAATCGCCAAAAAGGGACTGCGGATTTCCGAACAACCCTGCGGGCTCGACCCGCAGGCGCGGCACTTTCCGCTGCGCAACCGGATCATTTCCGGCCTGTCGAAAGCAACCATTGTGGTCGAGGCGGCCGCCCGCTCCGGCAGCCTGATCACCGCCCGCCTCGCCCTCGAACAGGGTCGCGAGGTGCTGGCGGTTCCCGGCCATCCCTTCGATGGTCGCGCCAGCGGTTGCAATATGCTGATCCGCGACGGGGCCACACTGGCGCGCAATGTCGACGATGTGCTGGAGATTGTGACCCTTGGCGCGCCGTCAAAGGCCGCCACCGACACCTCGACCGACGCGATGCCACGCAACAACCAACCCCATCCCACAGCCGCCTTGCCGCCAGATCATCCCGCCGGCGCCCCCCGCGACTGGCGCGACATGGCCGCCCTGCACGACCGGATTCTCAACCGGCTCGGCCCCTCCCCGCTGGCCGAAGACCAGTTGATCCGCGATCTGGCCCTGCCCCCCGCTGCCATCGCGCCGGAACTCCTCACACTCGAACTCGAAGGCCGCATTGCCCGGCATTCGGGGGGGCTCCTGTCGCGCGTGAACTAGAGAGATTACAAAAAATATCCCATAATCAATTGATTTTAAACGATTTAACCCTTTGTTAACCGATCAGAACCGGAAACGCCCCTTCCGCATCGCCTGACCGCATTGACATTCCCCATCCTTGCCCCACATGTTCCGCGCCCAGAATAACGAACGTATTTTGATGAGGAACTCATGGCCGTTGTCGTCGTCGAATCCCCCGCCAAGGCCAAGACAATCAACAAATATCTCGGATCCGATTACACCGTCCTCGCCTCTTACGGCCATGTCCGCGACCTGCCGCCCAAAGACGGTTCTGTCGATACCGACGACGGATTCGGCATGAAATGGGAGGTGGCGTCAGACAGCAAGAAACACCTACGCGCCATCACCGAGGCGCTCAAATCGCATGACACCCTGATCCTCGCCACCGACCCCGACCGTGAGGGCGAGGCGATTTCCTGGCACCTGCAAGAGGCGTTGGCATCTTCGATCAAAAAGGGCAAGACCGTCCGCCGCGTCACCTTCAACGCCATCACCAAGACCGCCGTTTCCGAGGCCATGGCCAGCCCGCGCGATGTCGATATGGAACTGGTCGAGGCCTATCTCGCCCGCCGTGCGCTCGACTATCTCGTCGGTTTCAACCTCTCGCCGGTGCTCTGGCGCAAATTGCCCGGTGCCAAATCCGCCGGACGGGTACAATCGGTCTGCCTGCGCCTGATCGTCGAGCGGGAAATGGAGATCGAGGCCTTTCAGGCCCGCGAATACTGGACCGTCACCGCCCTGCTCGCCACCCCGCGCGGCCAGGAATTTCGGGCCCGCCTGACGGTTCTGGGGGGCAAAAAGCTCGATAAATTCGACATCGGCAATGCCACTGCCGCCGAACTGGCGGTTCAGGCCATCACCTCACGCGACCTCTCGGTCAAATCGGTCGAAGCAAAGCCCGCCAGCCGCAATCCCTACCCGCCTTTCATGACCTCGACCCTGCAACAAGAAGCCAGCCGCAAGTTTGGCATGGGCGCCAAGGCCTGCATGTCGGCGGCCCAGCGGCTTTATGAGGCGGGCCACATCACCTATATGCGTACCGACGGCATCGACATGGCCCCCGAAGCGGTGACCGCCGCGCGCGACGAAATCAAACGCCGCTTTGGTGCGGATTATGTGCCGGGAAGCCCGCGTATCTATAAAAACAAGGCCAAGAACGCCCAAGAGGCGCATGAATGTATCCGCCCGACCGATATGGGCCGGTCGGCAGACAAACTGACCGGCGTCGATGCCGACCCGCGCAAGCTTTATGACCTGATCTGGAAGCGCACATTGGCCAGCCAGATGGCCGCCGCCCGGCTGGAACGCACCACCGTCGATGTCGGCAGCAAAGACGGGCAGATCGAACTGCGCGCCACCGGTCAGGTGATGCTGTTTGACGGCTTTCTCAAAGTTTACGACGAAGGCCGCGACGACGCCGTGATCGAGGATGACGAAGACAGCGCCCGCCTGCCGCAGATCATGCAGGGCGAGGCGGCCGACAAACGCAGCATCACGCCGGATCAGCATTTCACTCAAGCCCCGCCGCGCTACACCGAAGCGACACTGGTCAAGCGGATGGAAGAACTGGGCATCGGCCGCCCTTCCACCTATGCCTCGGTCGTCACCACCATCCAGGACCGCGACTATGTGCGCAAGGACAAGAACCGCCTGATCCCCGAAGACAAGGGGCGGCTGGTCACGGCGTTCCTGACCAATTTCTTCCGCCGCTATGTCGAATATGATTTCACCGCCGATCTGGAGGCGGAACTGGATGACATTTCCGCCGGCGACCGTAATTACAAGGACGTTCTGGCCCGTTTCTGGCGGGATTTTTCGGCGGCCATTGCCGAAACCGCCGATCTGCGCATTGGTGAAGTACTCGAAAAGATTGACGACTTTCTGGCCCCCCATCTTTATCCGCCCCGCGCCGACGGCGGCGACCCGCGTATTTGCCCGACCTGCGGCCAAGGCCGTCTGAACCTGAAGACCGCGCGGTCCGGAGGGGCCTTCATTGGCTGCACAAACTATCCTGATTGTCGGTTCACCCGCTCGCTTTCGGCTTACGGCGAGGGCGGCGATGACGGGTTGAACGGCGACGGAAAGCTTCTGGGGCAGGATGCAAACGGCGAACCGGTTTCGCTGCGGTCGGGGCGCTTTGGCCCCTATGTCCAGCGCGGCGATGTGACCGAAGAGGTGCCCAAACCACCCCGCACCAGCCTTCCCAAGGGCTGGGCCCCTGACAGCATCGACCTTGACCGCGCGATCACGCTTCTCGATCTGCCGCGCCAGATCGGCCCGCATCCCGACGATGGCGTGATGGTCGAAGCCGGGATCGGCCGCTATGGCCCCTTTGTCAAACATGACAGGGTTTATGCCAACCTGCCCGAGGTAGACGAGGTTTTCACCATCGGCATGAACCGCGCGGTTGAAGTGCTGGCGCAAAAGGCATCGCGCGGACGCGGCGGTGCCGCCGTGGCCCCGTTGCGCGAACTGGGCGAACACCCTGCCGAAGGCGGGCCGGTCAATGTCATGGCCGGGCGCTATGGACCTTACGTCAAATGGGGCAAGATCAACGCCACCCTGCCCAAGGAAATGGCCCCGGAAACGGTGACGCTTGACCAGGCGGTGGTGCTTGTGGCCGAAAAGGCCGCCAAGGGGGGCAAGGGCACCGGACGCAAGGCCAAGGCCGCGCCCAAGAAAAAGGCCCCCGCCAAGACCAATGCAAAAGCCAAACCCAAGGCAAAGGCAAAGCCAAAGGCGTCCGGCAAATAGACCGGTGACGAAATCGCCCTGACGCTGCACTGCGGCAATTGACAGGCGCGCGGCGTCAAGCCACAACATGGGCCAGGAATTTTCCGGGGAGAGACCGATGAAAAAGGTTTATACCAATGCCGCGGCAGCCCTTGACGGGGTCTTGTTCGACGGGATGCTGATCGCCGCCGGGGGGTTTGGCCTCTGCGGCATTCCCGAACTGTTGATCGACGCGATCAGGCAGGCGGGCACCAGGGACATTACCGTTGCCTCCAACAATGCCGGCGTCGATGATTTCGGCCTGGGGGTGTTGCTGGCGACACGTCAGGTGAAAAAGATGATTTCCTCCTATGTTGGTGAAAACGCCGAATTCATGCGCCAGTATCTGTCGGGCGAGTTGGAACTGGAATTCAACCCGCAAGGCACACTGGCCGAACGGATGCGCGCCGGTGGCGCGGGCATTCCCGGCTTTTACACCAAGACCGGCGTCGGCACCGTAATCGCCGAGGGCAAGGATCACAAGGATTTCGACGGCCAGACCTATATCCTGGAACGCGGCATTGTCGCCGACCTTTCGATCGTCAAGGCGTGGAAGGCCGACCCGTCCGGCAACCTCGTCTTTCGCAAGACCGCGCGCAATTTCAATCCGGCGGCGGCGACCTGCGGCAAGGTCTGCGTGGCGGAAGTAGAGGAAATCGTGCCCCTGGGCAGCTTGGATGCCGACAGCATCCACCTGCCCGGCATCTATGTGCACCGACTGATTCAGGGCCAGCACGAAAAACGCATCGAAAACCGCACCACACGCGCGGCCTGAGGAGGACAGAAATGGCTTGGGACCGTAACCAGATGGCTGCTCGCGCCGCACAGGAACTTCAGGACGGCTGGTATGTGAACCTTGGCATCGGCATTCCGACGCTGGTGTCGAACTATATCCCCAAGGGGATCGAGGTCACGTTGCAATCGGAAAACGGCATGCTCGGCATGGGTCCGTTCCCGACCGAGGATGAGGTCGATCCCGACCTGATCAACGCGGGCAAGCAGACCATCACCGAACTGCCGCAGACCGCCTATTTCGACAGCTCGCAAAGCTTCGCCATGATCCGCGGCGGCAAGATCGCCATGGCCATTCTCGGCGCGATGGAAGTGGCCGAAAACGGCGATCTGGCCAACTGGATGATCCCCGGCAAGCTGGTCAAGGGCATGGGCGGCGCGATGGACCTGGTGGCGGGTGTCGGGCGCGTGGTGGTGGTGATGGATCACACGTCGAAACACGGCGAATCGAAGGTGCTGAAGTCCTGCACCCTGCCTTTGACCGGCAAGGCCGTGGTCGACCGGATCATTACCAATCTGGGAGTTCTGGATGTGGTCGAGGGCGGTTTGAAGATCGTCGAACTGGCCGAGGGTGTAAGCGAGGCGGACCTGCGCGCCGCGACCGAGGCGACACTTGTCAACTGAGCCCGACATACGCCGCGAAGCCAACGCCGAAGGCGGGCGCTATGTGCTGACCCAAAACGGTGCCGAAGCCGAACTGACCTGGTCGGTTCTCGGTCCCAATAAGATATCCGCCGACCATACCGGCGTACCCGATGTCATGGGCGGCACCGGTGCCGGCAAGGCACTAGTGGAACGATTGGTGGAAGATGCGCGCCGCGACGGTGTAACAATCGTGTCGCGCTGTTCCTTTGTTTCGGCCATGGCCCGTCGTCACCCCGAATGGTCAGACCTGTTCGGCTGAAAACTTCCGTCGAACACTGTCGACATTTGCGCAACAAATTCATATTCCTGCCCCAATCTGTTGCTAGCGACCGGGGCAATGATGGCCACCGATATTCCCTTGCGCAAAACTGCCGCCCCCGCACCGCCGCGCCGGTCGCGGGACATGCTGGTTGTTGCCGGGCTTCTGGTGCTTTTCATCGCTGGTATTGCCGGGCTTGCCGCCGCAACGGGCTGGCGCGAAACCATGGCGCAGATTGTCAGGCTGACAGGCTGGCAGGTCGGTATTCTCCTGATCCTGTCGCTGGTCAATTACGCCCTTCGCGGCCTGCGCTGGCACCTTTTCGCGCGCCGTCTCGGCCTGGCCACCAGCCTAGGCCAGAACCTGCGGCATTTCTTCGGCGGCTTTGCCATGATCGTCACGCCGGGGCGATTGGGCGAACTGGTGCGGATGCGCTGGCTCAAGCGCGAAACCGGCTGGAACATGGACCGGACCGCGCCGCTGATGCTGATGGATCGTGCCTCTGACCTGGCGGTGATGGCCTTGATTCTCGGCCTTTCCGTCGCGCTTGCGTCAGGTGCCATGAAAGGGGCGATTCCCGTCACCTTGCTGGCGCTGGCAACGGCAGTCATCATCACGCGCCCATCCCTGCTGGCCGCAATTGTCACCGGGGCCTACCGCCTGCTGGGCCGTTTTCCGCGGCTTTTTGCCCGCGCCCGCGCCGCGGCACTGTCATTGGCATGTTTCAGCCACGGACCTGCGCTTGCGCTGGCAACCGGGCTCGGCGTCCTGGGTTGGCTCGCCGAAGGCTACGCCTTTCATTTGCTGTTGGGCTGGATGGGCGCTGACATCGGGTTGTGGAAAGCCATCTCGATTTTTGTTTTTTCAACCCTCGCAGGTGGCCTGACCGGCGCGCCCGGCGGCATCGGCGGGGCCGAGGCGGCGATGATCGCGCTTCTGGCGATGGACGGTGTTCCGCTGGAAACCTCGGTTCCTGCAACCGCCATCATCCGCGTCACTACATTGTGGTTCGCCATTGCCATCGGAGCGGTGATCTTCCCCTGGGCCGAACGGCAGTCAAAAAGAGGTGCCCATGCGCTGGAAAACCGCTGAATACACCGGCTGGGGCCGCGTCCTGACGGCGACCGGTAACATCGCCCGCCCCGAACGCCGAAGCAGCCTGGATGATATTCTGAATGCAGAAATGGCCCCTGCCATCGGGATGCGTCGCAGCTATGGCGATGCGGCGCTGAACTCCGGCGGCAGGGTGATCGACATGACCCGGCTTGACAGGATGCTGTCCTTCGACCCCAAGACCGGCATACTGGAGGTCGAGGCCGGCGCCCGCATCGGTGAAATCGCCGCAGCCTTTGCCCCGCGCGGCTGGCTGCCTGCGGTCATGCCCGGCACCGGCTTTGCCACCGTCGGCGGCTGCATCGCCCAGGACGTGCACGGCAAGAACCATCACCACATGGGCAGTTTTTGCCAGCATGTGGTGTCGCTGACCCTGCGTCAGGCGCACACAACCGTCGAAGCAACACCGGAAAAGACGCCCGACCTGTTCCGCGCCACTGCGGGCGGTCTCGGCCAGACCGGCGTGATCGTGTCGGCCTGCCTCCGGCTCATCCCCTGCAAGGGCGATGTGATGGTCGTGACCGAACGGAGGGTTGAGGATTGGGATGAATTTCTGGCGCTTCTGGACAGCAGTCAGGCCACATATACGGTCGGCTGGCTTGACGCCACGGCCAAGGGCAAGTCACTGGGGCGCGGCATTCTGGAAGAGGGCGAAACCGGCTCGGGCCTGATGCCCAAACGGGTCAAGTACCGCAAGGTTCCGTTCAACGCGCCGGGATTCGCCCTGTCAAAACCCGTCGTGCGGATGTTCAACAACGCCTATTACCGGCGCGTACCCGATAGCGGGCGCACCGTGGTGCGCCCCATCGGTGATTTCTTTTTCCCGCTCGACAAAATCCACGACTGGAACAAGCTTTACGGCAAACGCGGCTTTCATCAGTTTCAATGCGTGGTTCCGATAGATGCGGCCCCGGCACTGCGCGACATGCTAGAGGTGATCGCCCATTCCGGCCTCGCCTCGCCTTTGGCGGTGCTCAAACGCATGGGTCCGGGCCGGGCGGGATGTCTGAGCTTTCCGATGGAAGGCTACACCCTCGCCGTCGATTTTCGCAACACTGCCGAGGCCCGCGAACTTGTCCAGCGGCTCGAAGACATGACCACAGGTGCGGGCGGGCGGATTTACTTCGCCAAGGACAGCCTGTCGCGCAGCGCCGGAATCGCCGCCATGTACCCCGAACTGCCCGACTGGCAAAAGGCCGCTGCCGAGGCCGATCCTGACAGCCATCTTGCCACCGATCTTGTCCGGCGGCTCAAATTGCGGAGCGCGCGATGAACACGACCTGGATCATTCTTGGCACGACCTCGGCCATGGCCCGCGCCTTTGCCCGCCGTGTTGCCGCCGATGGGACCGCCGTGCTGCTCGCGGGCCGCGACAGGGACGACCTTGCCACGCTGGCTGCTGACTGCACCC
>JBATDH010000012.1:0-8038 GCA_049663365.1 Albidovulum sp.
ATGGCGAGGATGGCAATGACGCGCTGTACGGGAGTTACGGCTATGACACGCTGCTGGGCGGCAATGGCAATGACAGCCTTTACGGCGGCACCTGGGGCGATCTTCTGGGCGGCGGCCAGGGTAATGACCTGATGAATGGCGAGGACGGCAATGACGCGCTGTACGGGAGTTACGGCTATGACACGCTGCTGGGCGACAATGGCAATGACAGCCTTTACGGCGGCACCTGGGGTGATTTGCTGGGCGGCGGCAACGGCAACGACCTGATGTACGGCGAGGATGGCAATGACCAGCTTTATGGCGCGTCGGGCAATGACACGATTGATGGTGGGGCCGGTAATAACCGTATCTTTGGCGGCACGGGAACAGATTTGCTGAGTGGGGGTGCGGGCAGTGACATGTTTGTCTTCACCTCGGCGGCCGAGGCGGGCATTGGTGGCGCGCGCGACGTGATCTCCGACTTCACCGCCGGGCAGGACCAGATGGATTTCACCGCAATGGGAATGACCTTCTCCGCAGGCTCGAGCTTCACCAACACGGCGGGCGAAATGATCGCGGTGGCCAGCGGCGGCGACACCATCCTCACCGGCGATGTCAATGGCGACGGCGTGGCCGATTTCGAGGTGATGCTGCTGGGCGTCACCAGCGTCACGGCAGGGATGTTCGTGTAAGTGGGGGCATCCTTGTCGATGCGACAAGGATGCAATCGTTTGCCGCGCGCATTGAGGGATGGCTGAAAACCTCAGTTTCCGCCGCTGAAATCGTTGCAACCATAAAATAAATAGATTTTACTTATTCGTTGCACGAACCCAGACTGATCTCCGGATCGGCCCGCGTCGATTGCCAAGATGTCACTTGCGCATTACAATCGGGCACGGCCAGACAAACGGGGAAAATTGCCGGAAACACCGGTGCAACAATGACACCCGAACATAAACTGCAATTGCAGACCCAAAAGGGGAGCGACATGACCATCAAGAAAATTCTGAGCCTCGGCGTTGCCGCAACGGCACTTTTCGCCAACGCGGCCTTTGCTGAAACACAATTGACCGTCTACACCGCCATCGAGGCCGAAGACCTCGCGCGATACGCCGAAACCTTCAACCAGGATCACCCCGAAATCACCATCAACTGGGTTCGTGATTCGACCGGTGTGATCACCGCCAAGCTTCTGGCCGAAAAGAACAATCCTCAGGCCGACATGATCTGGGGCCTTGCCGCCACATCGCTGCTGGTTCTTAAAACCGAAGGTATGCTGGAACCCTACGCCCCGGCAGGTCTGGACAAATTTGACCCGAAATTCCGCGATAGCGACAACCCGCCTTCCTGGGTCGGGATGGATGCCTGGGTCGCGTCGATCTGCTACAACACGGTCGAGGGGGGCAAGCTGGGGCTAAGCGCACCGACGAGTTGGATGGACCTGACCAAGCCTGAATATGCAGGCCACGTCGTCATGCCGAACCCGGCGTCGTCCGGCACCGGTTTCCTCGACGTTTCAAGCTGGCTGCAAATCTTCGGCGAGCAAAAAGGCTGGGAATATATGGACGCGCTGCACAATAACATCGCGGCCTATACCCATTCCGGTTCCAAGCCGTGCAAAATGGCTGCTGCGGGCGAAACCGTCATTGGCATATCCTTTGCCTTCCGCGGGGCCAAATCCAAAGCCGATGGCGCACCTATCGACATCATCGTGCCAACAGAAGGCATCGGTTGGGATATGGAAGCCTCGGCCATCATCGCGGGCACGGCCCATCAGGAAGCGGCCCAGACGGTGATGGATTGGGTCGCCACACCGAAAGCCATGGAAATGTTCAACGTGGGCTATGCCGTCGTCGCCATTCCAGGCATCGCCAAGCCGGTTGAGTTCTTCCCCGAAGGCATTACCGATGCGATGATCGACAATGACTTCGAATGGGCTGCCAACAATCGCAGCGCCATCCTGGACGAATGGACCAAGCGCTACGATACCAAATCCGAACCCAAAGGCTGATTTCAGGCCCAATGAACCGGACGCCGCGCCAGTGCGCGGCGTCTGACAACTCCGCAGCCGTGGACCGGATACCAACACCATGAATGCAGCAACAGCAGGCAATGCCGATCAGGCGACTGCCGAGGGCGGGTCTGCACCCTTTCTTCAGATTGCCGACCTCTGGAAGGCCTTTGGCGATTTCATCGCCCTGCGCGATGTCAACCTGGATATCGCGGCCGGGGAATTCGTCTGCTTTCTCGGCCCCTCGGGCTGTGGCAAGACCACACTCTTGCGCGCCGTGGCCGGGCTTGACCCGCAAAGCCGGGGCACGATCATGCAAGGTGGTGCCGATATCTCGAACTTGCCACCGTCAAAGCGTGACTACGGAATTGTTTTCCAATCCTACGCGCTCTTTCCCAACCTGACGGTCCGGCGCAACATCGCCTTTGGGCTGGAGAACACCAAACGCCCCAAGGCCGAGATTTCGGCCCGCGTCAGCGAATTGCTCGACCTGGTCGGATTGCCGGAGCAGGCCGACAAATACCCCGCCCAGCTTTCGGGTGGCCAGCAACAACGGATCGCATTGGCTCGCGCCATTGCCATCAAGCCTGGTCTCTTACTGCTTGATGAACCGCTGTCAGCGCTCGACGCCAAGGTCCGCGTACATCTGCGCCATGAAATCAAGGAATTGCAGCGCAAACTGGGCGTCACCACGATCATGGTTACCCACGATCAGGAAGAAGCGCTATCAATGGCCGACCGTATGGTGGTCATGAACCATGGTGCCATCGAACAAGTCGGCACACCGACTGAGATTTACCGCCACCCAGCGTCGCTTTTCGTCGCCGATTTCGTCGGCGAAACGAACAAGATCGCGTCGACCTTCAAGGGCGATTCAGTGGTTCTTGGCGACATGGTGCTCCTGACCGACGCAAAGGAATTTGCCGATGGTGCCGCCGTCACCGTTGCCATCCGCCCTGAAGACATTCTGCCGCACGCCAATGGCAACAGCACCAAAGCGGCCAATTTTCTGCCCGTCACCATCACGGATATGGAATTTCTGGGATCCTACTGGCGGGCCCATCTGCGCGGCGACACTTTGGGTGGCACGCCGCTGGTGGCGAATTTCTCGATGAATGCGGTTCGCAGGCTCAGCCTTGAAGCGGGTGCATCGCTTGATATCGAACTTCCCGCCGATCGTGTTCTGGTGTTCCCAAGGTCACCGCAATGACCCACCCGGTCAGCGATACCCTGCCACAAGGGCAGCCTATCACGCTGAAACTTGACCGCGACGCGGTGATCAAGCGTAGCTTCATGGCAGTGATCGCGCTCTACCTTATCGTGGCGCTGGCCCTGCCGCTATACACGATGCTGTCGAAATCCTTCGTGACCTATGGTTTCGATCTGTCGCGCTACGAATTTCAGGTCAGTGACGAGGCCGGCAATTTCGGACCACCCGTCAGCGCCGCTGCGATTAACGAGACGCTGAAAGCGTTCAGCGCCGATGACCTTCGCTCCAGTTCCGATGGTCGCCTGTCAGTGACCGAGTTCTTTCCCGATTTCAGCTTTCGCAGTCCGGTCAAATACCGGTTGCGCGGCACCGATCCCGATGCCCCCTATCTTGTCGGGCTTGATCTGCAAAATTCGACCGAATGGCAGGAATATGACAGCGGCACGTTCCGGCGGATCAACCTGCGCCCGGTGAAATCCGTCGGCCCGCAGAACTATGTCGAATACTTTTCCAATCCGACGCTGTTCTCATCGATCGAAAATTCGCTTTTCATTGCTATCATCAGCACTATTGTCACCGTGGGCCTGGCCTTTGGTTTCGCCTATGCCCTGTCGCGCAGTTGCATGGCCTTCAAGGGCACCTTCAAGATGATCGCGATGATGCCGATCCTGGTGCCCTCGCTTTTACCCGGCATCGCGCTGATCTACCTTTTCGGCAATCAGGGCATTTTGAAGTCGCTGCTGCTCGGGCAGTCCATTTACGGACCTTTGGGCATTGTCATCGGTTCGGTCTTCTTCACCTTCCCGCACGCGCTGATCATCATATCGACCGCGCTTTCCATCGCCGATCAACGCCAATATGAGGCGGCCGAAAGCCTGCGGGCGTCGAAATGGCGGACCTTCTGGACGGTCACGATCCCCGGCGCACGCTATGGTCTGATCTCGGCCGCTTTCGTTACCTTCACGCTGGTCATCACCGATTTCGGCCTGCCCAAGGTTATTGGCGGGCAGTATAATGTGCTGGCCATCGACATCTACAAACAGGTGATCGGCCAGCAGAATTTTGAAATGGGGGCGGTGGTTTCAGTCATCTTGCTGATCCCGGCGGTGCTGGCCTTCATCGTCGACCGCCAGGTGCAGAAAAAACAGGTCTCGCTGCTGTCGGCGCGTTCGGTCCCGTATCAACCCAAACCCGACCGCAATTTCGACCTTGCCTGTTTTGTGTGGTGCGGCGCCATCGCAGTTTTCATCGTCGGGTTGATTGTCATCTGTCAGATGGCGGCGCTGATCAAATTCTGGCCCTATGACCTCAGTCTCAGCCTCAACAACTACGCCTTCGACCGGATGGACGGTGGTGGATGGGCGGCCTATCAGAACTCGATCAAGCTGGCGCTGGCGACCGCGGTGATCGGCACCGTGATCATTTTCACCGGGGCTTACATGGTCGAAAAAAGCGACGGGTTCAAATTCGGTCGCGGGGTGTTTCAGTTTCTGGCCATGCTGCCGATGGCCGTTCCGGGCATGGTTCTGGGTCTGGCCTATATCTTTTTCTTCAACAACCCGAACAACCCCTTCAATTTCGTCTACGGCACCATGACGATCCTGGTGATCTCGACGATCACCCACTTTTTCACCGTCGGGCATCTGACGGCGCTGACCGCCCTAAAACAGATCGACGCCGAGTTCGAGCCCGTGGCAAGCTCCTTGCGCCAACCCTTCTACAAGCTATTCGCGCGCGTGACTGTCCCGGTCTGCCTGCCCGCTATCCTCGATATCTCCATCTATCTTTTCGTCAATGCGATGACGACGGTGTCGGCGGTGGTGTTCATCTATTCCACCCACACCGCCCTCGCTTCGGTGGCCGTACTGAACATGGATGACGCGGGCGACATCGCACCTGCGGCAGCCATGGGGATGATGATCTTTTACACCAACGCCGCCGCGCGGCTTTTGCACATGCTTGCCTCGCGGCGTATCCTCGCCAAAACCCAAGCATGGCGGACGCGCTAAGGCGGTCTTTTCAACTTGGGCGCGCTACCACATTGCGGTTATGGGCAAAACTGCGCACCTCTTCGGTGATCGAATAATCCTCGGCCAGCGCCCAGGTGGCAAAGTCCTTTTCGTTGACCTTTTCCAGTTCCAGAAAAATCACCGGGCGGTCACGCCGGATCACCGCCTTGAAACCTTTGAGCACATCCATTTCCATGCCCTCAACGTCGATCTTCATGAAATCGACTTTCTGATCAGCCAGGCAAGCGTCGCCACTGGCCATCTCGATCGACCCTTCGCCTTCGATCAGACGAGCGGCCCCAAGATTGCCGTCCCGCAATGCCAGGCCAAAACCTTGCCCGGAATCCTCGGCAATCCCCAGCCCCAGATGTGACAGATCGCAGCGGTCCGCGACGCCATTCAAGAGGATGTTGGACACCAAAAGGCGGTAAGCCACGGGGTTGGGCTCAAACACAATCGATTTCGCTGCCCCCAGATATTTCAGTGCGAAGAGCGTGTGGTTTCCGACATTGGCCCCCACATCACAAAACACACCGCCCTTGGGAAAGTGCCTGGCAATTTCGGCAAGCTCATCGGGTTCATAAAACTTGCCCCGCCAATGTTTCTTCTGGATACGGTCATCGCGGTCAGCGACAGTAAAGATCATCCGCTGTCCATCGATCTCGGTCGATATGATCGACGTATCCGGCAACTGCCGGAACACCCGCAGGTTTTGCAGGATTTCGTGAACTTCCGGCGACACTCTTGCCGGGATATTACTGTACCCTGTCCCGGCCATATCCCTGCCCCCACTCCACACCGGCAAAACGCTTTGAACCCGGTTTTTGACTTTCGGCAAAACTACGTTGGCGCTGCCAGTCAGGCAAGAGACCAAACGCTCCGGTCAGGCATTGAACAGGAAGTGCAGGACATCACCGTCCTTGACCTCATAGGCCTTGCCCTCAATACGGAACTTGCCCGCTTCGCGCGCGCCTGCCTCGCCGTTGCCGGTGATGTAGTCGGCATAGGCAATGGTTTCTGACCGGATGAATCCGCGCTCGAAATCGCCGTGAATGACGCCCGCCGCCTGCGGCGCCAGCGTACCTTTGGCGATCGTCCAGGCACGCGCCTCTTTCGGGCCGACGGTGAAATAGGTCTGCAAACCCAAAAGATCGTACCCGGCGCGGATCAACCGGTCGAGCCCGGCCTCTTTTAGCCCCATTTCCTCGAGAAACATCGCGGCATCCTCAGGCGGCATCTGGGCCAGCTCCTCCTCGATCCTGGCCGAGATCACCACGGCTCCGGCACCCTCTTTCGCGGCCATTTCTTCGACTTTGGCCGAAAGCGCATTGCCTTTCGCCGCTGAAGCCTCCTCCACATTGCACACGTAAAGCACCGGCTTTGAGGTCAAAAGCTGAAGCATTTCCCAGGCTTTGCGATCCTCATCGGCCACCTTGATCGTCCGCGCCGGTTTGCCTGCCTCGAGCGCCGCCAGGGCCTGCTTCATCAGCCGTTCCTGTGCCGACGCCTCCCTGTCGCCGCCCTTGATCTTGCGGGCGACCCCGGCCAGCCGACGTTCGATCGATTCCATATCGGCGATCATCAATTCGGTCTCGATGGTTTCGGCATCGGCGGTGGGGTCGATCCGCCCCTCGACATGGGTGACATCGCCGTCCTCAAAACAGCGTACCACATGGGCGATGGCATCCACTTCGCGGATATTGGCCAGGAACTGGTTTCCCAAGCCTTCACCCTTCGACGCCCCGCGTACAAGGCCTGCGATATCGACAAAGGTGATGCGGGTCGGGATGATCTGTTTCGACCCCGCAATCGCGGCCAGCTTTTCCAGCCGCGAGTCGGGCACGGCAACATCACCGACATTGGGTTCGATCGTGCAGAAGGGAAAATTCGCGGCCTGTGCTGCGGCGGTGCGGGTCAGTGCATTGAAAAGCGTCGATTTGCCGACATTCGGCAGCCCGACGATGCCCATCCTGAAACCCATCTTCGCTTCCCTTCGGTTCGCTTTTCTTACCTTCCAGGCATTTCGAAACAGGCACCGAACCCGGCTGTTTCACGCCCTGAAACCCACGCCGCCCTGCGTTGGTCCGAAACGCTTTATGCGAGCAGGCGGTGCTTATCAAGCGCAGCGCGGCACCTGACGGATCAGGCGGCGTCTTTCGCGCTGTATTCGTGGCAAATCTGATCTGCTTCCGCAGGTTTCAGCGCGACATTCAGAAGGCGACACTGTCGGCCTTCATTTGTCACCGCGTGATACCGGCAGGTATGGCAGATGCCGAAGGGTCGCCCGCCCCGTGCAGCCACCAAGGCCCGCAAGAGGGCCGAGATACCCTGCTCCAATGCAGTTCGATCCGCGTTGTCGATGGCAAGAAGCGCCTCGTCAAAAGTTGCCAGGCGCATCAGCGCCCCCCGGCCTGCCTCGCTCAGATCAAAACTGATGCGGCGGCGGTCACTGGCGGATCGGTATTCCTGAACCAAACCCTTGCCGAGAAGGGATTTGAATGTCTGCGACACGGTCCCGCGAGTGGTGCCAAGGAAGGCTGCGGCATGTGACGGCGCACGTGAAAAACGGTTGGCGCGGGCCAGATAGGACAAGACCGCAACCTGAGCAGGGTTGAGCCCGCTTTTCCAGTCATCCGCCGAGGCAAGGCGCGCCAATCTATCGATCAGCGCCCGCAGCGTGGTGGGGTCGGAATAAGTCATGGACATTTAATATCGAATCGCTATTAGTAATACAATAGTTTCGATTCGCTATTATTTATAGGAAGGACCAACCTGTGAGACATCTTCTAACTCTGACTGGCCTCATCCTCGCGCAGACCGCCCTAGCCG
>JBATDH010000013.1:0-5051 GCA_049663365.1 Albidovulum sp.
GTGCTGGTGTTCCGCGCCGACCGGTCGCGCATTCCGCCGACGGACGCCGCGCTGCCGGTGCCGCCGCATGGGGCCGAGGGGGCGGGGCATATCTGTTTTTCGGTGCCTGGCCCTGAGCTGGACGAATGGGCCGCGCGCATGACAGAGGCGGGCATCGCCATCGAGGCGGATTTTCGTTGGCCGAATGGGGCGCGGTCGATCTATGTGCGCGATCCGGCGGGCAACAGCGTCGAGTTCGCCGAGCCGAAACTGTGGGAGCAGGCAGGGTGACAGAACGCGAGACAGTGATCGAGGCCAGGGATCTGAGCCTGACCTTCGAGACGAATGACGGCCCGGTCCATGCGCTCAAAGATGTGTCGCTGACGATCGGCAAGGGTGAATTCGTGTCGTTCATCGGCCCGTCGGGCTGTGGCAAGACCACGTTTCTGCGCTGTATCGCGGCGTTGGAGGTGCCGACGGCGGGGGGGCTTTCGGTCAACGGGATGAGTGCAGATGACGCGCGGCGGGCGCGGGCCTACGGCTATGTGTTTCAGGCGGCGGGGCTTTATCCGTGGCGCACGATTGCCGGGAACATCAAACTTCCCCTTGAAATCATGGAGTTTTCCAGGGCCGAGCAGGCGGCGCGGGTAGAGAAGGTTCTGGCGCTGGTCGATCTCGAAGGCTTTGGCAAGAAGTTTCCCTGGCAGCTTTCCGGCGGCATGCAGCAGCGGGCGAGTATCGCGCGGGCGCTGGCGTTTGACGCCGATATCCTTCTGATGGATGAACCCTTTGGCGCGCTCGATGAGATTGTCCGCGACCGGTTGAACGAGGAGTTGCTGAAGCTTTGGGCGCGGACCGAAAAGACCATCGGTTTCGTCACCCATTCGATCCCCGAGGCGGTGTATCTGTCGACGAAGATCGTGGTGATGTCGCCCCGTCCGGGACGCATCACCGATGTAATCGAGAGCACCCTGCCGAAGGAACGCCCGCTCGATATCCGCGATAGTGCCGAGTTCATCGCCATTGCGCACCGGGTGCGCGACGGTCTCAGGGCGGGGCAGGGCGATGAGGTCTGATCGGGGTCGGCAAAGTGTCGGCAAAACGTATGGCAGGCGTATGGCGCGCATCGCGCCGACGACCGGCCCTGTGGCGGGCGCGGACGGGGGGCTTTCTGCCTCCCGGTCCCCGGCTTTGCCGGGGCCTCCCCCCGAAGGTATTTTGCAACAGAAGAAAGGCGGGCGGACGTGAAGGTGCTGGTTTCGGTTCTGACGGTGCTGTCGGTGATTGTCGTGCTTTGGTACGCGGCGGCGGTCTGGCTGAATGCGCAATGGACCTATGATCAGGCGGGGCGCGCCGGGGTCGAGGTGTCATTTTCCGAAGTGGTGGCCGACACGCTGGCGCAGGACCGCCCGGTGCTGCCCGCGCCGCATCAGGTGGCGGCGGGGCTGTGGGACGGGTTGTTCGGGCAGAAGGTGACATCGAAGCGCAGCCTTGTCTATCACGGCTGGATCACCCTGTCGGCGACATTGCTGGGCTTTGCCATCGGCACTGGCGCGGGGATTTTGCTGGCCGTCGGGATTGTCCATAACCGGGCGATGGATATGTCGGTGATGCCCTGGGCGATTGCCAGCCAGACCATTCCCATATTGGCCATCGCGCCGATGGTGATCGTGGTGCTGGCCTCAATGGGGGTAACGGGGATTTTGCCCAAGGCGGTGATTTCGGCCTATCTGTCGTTCTTTCCGGTGGTGGTGGGGATGGTCAAGGGGCTGCGCAGCCCCGATCAGATGCAGCTCGATCAGTTGCGCACCTACAGTGCCAGCCGCGCGCAGACCTTCTGGAAGCTGCGGCTGCCGGCCTCCATGCCCTATCTTTTCGCTTCGTTCAAAGTATCGGTGGCAGCCTCTCTGGTGGGCGCGATTGTCGGCGAGTTGCCGGCCGGGGCCGCGGGCGGATTGGGGGCGCGGCTTTTGTCGGGGAGTTATTACGGTCAGACCATCCAGATCTGGGCCGCGCTGTTCACGGCGGCGATCCTGGCCGCCGGGCTGGTGATGATCATCGGAGCGATCGAGAAGGGCACCTTGCGGCGGATGGGGATGGGGCGATGATCTGGCTTTGGGGCGCGATCGGGTTCTGGCTGGTGGCCTGGGCGTTCAATGCCTGGCTGGCGGGCCAGGGGCTGGCGCGGCGGCGGGCGGTGCGGCTGTTCATTCCGGCCCTTTTCGGGGTGACGCTGCTGATCTTGTGGGAAGGGGCGGTGCGCGGGCTGAAGGTGCCGAGCGTGATCCTGCCCGCGCCCTCGGCGATCTGGGCGGCGATCGTGGCATCGCTGCCGATGCTTTGGGGGGATTTCGTCCAGACCATCCTCAAGGGCGCGTTGTCGGGCTATGTGATGGGCTGCGGGGCGGCGGTGCTGACGGCGATTGCCATTGACCGCTCGCCCTTCTTGCAGCGGGGGCTGTTGCCGGTGGGCAATTTCGTGGCGGCGCTGCCGGTGGTGGGCATCGCGCCGATTCTGGTGATGTGGTTCGGTTTTGACTGGCAGTCAAAGGCCGCCGTGGTGGTGGTGATGGTGTTCTTTCCGGTACTGGTCAACACCGTGGCCGGGCTGGCCGCGACCGACCGGATGCAGCGCGATCAGATGGCGACGTGGTCGGCAAGCTATGGACAGTCCTTGCTGAAGCTGCGTTTGCCTGCGGCCATGCCTTTCATCTTCAATGGCTTGAAAATCGCCACGACTCTGGCATTGATTGGCGCTATTGTGGCGGAGTTCTTCGGCTCGCCCATTCGCGGCATGGGGTTTCGCATCTCGACGGCGGTGGGGCAATTGTCGCTTGATCTGGTCTGGGCAGAGATTGCCGTGGCAGCCCTGGCCGGATCGGGTTTTTACGGATTGGTGGCGGCGATCGAGAAAGCCGTCACTTTTTGGCATCCCTCACAAAGGGGGAGGAGATAACAACATGGAGGTTGTGACGATGAAGACGTTTTGGACGACATTGCTGGCGACGGGGCTGATCGCTTCGGGCGCGCAGGCGGCGGACGATGTGACCTTGCAGCTCAAATGGGTGACGCAGGCGCAGTTTGCGGGCTATTTCGTGGCCAAGGACAAGGGCTTTTACGACGAAGAGGGGCTTAATGTCACGATCAAGCCGGGGGGGCCGGATATTGCGCCCGAACAGGTGATCGCCGGGGGCGGTGCCGATGTCATCACCACCTGGATGCCCGCAGGGCTGGCCGCGCGTGAACGGGGCTTGCCGCTGGTCAATATCGCCCAGCCGTTCAAGCATGGCGGGCTGGAACTGACCTGCCTCAAGGAGACCGGTATCGAGAGCCCCGCGGATTTTCCCGGCCATACGCTGGGGGTGTGGTTTTACGGCAATGAATATCCGTTCTTTTCATGGATGGCCAAGCTTGGCTATCCGACCGACGGATCGGCGGGCGGCGTGACGGTGCTGAAGCAGGCCTTCAACGTCGATGCGCTGCTGCAAAAGCAGGCGGAATGCATTTCGGTGATGACCTATAACGAATACGGTCAGGTGATTGACGCGGGCATCACACCGGATCAGCTTGCCACCTTCAACTATCTCGATGAAGGGGTCGGGGTGATGGAGGACGGGCTTTATGTTCTTGAAGACCGTCTGTCTGATCCCGCCTTCGAGGATCAGATGGTGCGTTTCGTGCGCGCCTCGATGAAGGGCTGGAAATACGCCGAGGCCAATCCGGATGAAGCGGCCCAGATCGTCATCGACAATGACGAGACCGGTGCCCAGACGCTGGCGCATCAGCAATATATGATGGGCGAGGTGGCCAAGCTGACCGCCGGATCGAACGGCGCGCTTGACCCGGCCGATTTCGACCAGACGGTAGAAACGCTGCTGAGCGGGGTGTCACCGGACAATCCGGCGATCACCAAGGCGCCCGAGGGCGGCTGGACCCATCAGATCAGCGACAAGGCGTTGCAGTAGGATTTGCGGCCGGGACTGGGGGTTTCACACCCCCGGAACCCCCGTGGAGTATTGCCGCAAAGGTGAAACCGGGAGGGCGACTTTCCGGTTTTCGCTTGCGCGTCGGGGCGGTTCGGGGTGAATAGGGGAAGGGTGCGACGAAGCGAGGAGCGTTCAATGCGGCGGTTGGGGATTTTGGCGGTGCTGACGCTGGCGGTTTTGGCAGGATGCAACCGCAACAAGCCGAAGCTGACCGAATGTGTCGATGGCAAACCGGTCATTGCGCGCGTGCTGGATGTGGCACCGCCCAATTGCGAGCCGTGAAAAGCGGCGATCAAGCGCTTTGAAGTTCTGGAAAAACCTGTAAACTTGGCGTCATGGCGGGAGGCCGTCTGGCGGGGGTGCTATGGCGCGATCAGCTCTGACCGGGACGAGGGTACGCGAAAGGCGGCTGCTGGTCGGCATGAAGCAGGCCGATCTGGCGCGGGCGGCAGGGATATCGCCGGCCTATCTGAACCTGATCGAGCATAACCGCCGCCGGGTGGGGCCGGAATTGCTGGCGGGCCTTGCCAAAGTGCTCGGGGCCGAAGCGACGACCCTGGCGGAAGGGGCGGAGGCTGCGATCTTTGAGAGCCTGCGGGAGGCGGCGTCGGGGGCGACAACCGACGACCACGTCCCCGAGATCGAGCGCATCGAGGAGTTTTTGGGGCGATTCCCCGGCTGGGCGGCGCTGTTGGCGTCGCGGCAGGCGCGGCTGACCGCGCTTGAGCGGTCGCTGGAGGCGATGAATGAGCGGATGGCGCATGATCCTTTCCTGTCGGCATCCTTGCATGAGGTGGTATCGGCGGTGACGTCGGTGCGTTCTACCGCCGCTATTCTGGCGGAAACCGATGATATCGACCCGGAATGGCGGGCGCGCTTTCATCTCAATATCTATGAGGACAGCATCCGGCTGAGCGAGGCGGCGGCGGCGCTGGTGGCCTATCTCGATGCCAGTCAGGAAAGCGAGACCGGCCTCTTGTCGCCGCAAGAGGAGGTCGAGGCCTGGCTGGAGCGCTGCGGCTATCATCCGCAGATGGCGGTTGCGGCGGGGCCTGATGCGGATGACGCCTATGTTGCGGGGGTGCC
>JBATDH010000014.1:0-6364 GCA_049663365.1 Albidovulum sp.
GGATGACAGCCCCGAAGCCCGCGCCGCGGCCGAGGCCGCGGGTCTTGCGCTGAGCGACCTGACCAGGGCGGATGCCTGGGAAGGGGTTGCATCGCTGATCGTCTCGCCCGGTATCGCGCATCTTTACCCCGGCCCCCATAAACTTATCGCGCGCGCCATGGCGGCGGGTGTGCCCGTCGACAATGATATCGGGCTTTTCTTTCGGTCCTTCGCGACGCCGGAATGGGACAATATGGAGATTGCCCCAAAGGTGATCGCAGTGACCGGATCGAACGGCAAATCGACCACAGCGGCGCTGATCCATCATATCCTGCAGGTGGCGGGCAAGCCGTCGCAGATGGGCGGCAATATCGGGCGCGGGGTGCTTGATCTCGATCCGGCGGAAGAGGGCGGCGTGGTGGTGCTGGAACTCAGCTCGTACCAGACCGAACTGGCGCGCGCGCTGACGCCTGACATCGCGGTCTTTACCAACCTGTCGCCCGACCATCTGGATCGCCACGGCGGCTTGGGCGGGTATTTCGCGGCCAAGCGTCGGCTTTTTGCCGAAGGCGGGCCGGACCGGGCGGTAATCGGGGTGGACGAGCCGGAAGGGCGCTATCTGGCCAACCAGATGTCGCAGGGCAATGGCGATGACCGGGTGATCATGATTTCGTCGGGCCAGAAGCTCGACAAGGGCGGCTGGACGGTCTTTGCCCGCAAGGGGTTTCTGGCCGAATGGCGCAAGGGGCGGCAGGTGGCCGCCATCGACCTGCGGGCCATTGCCGGGCTGCCGGGGGCGCATAACCACCAAAACGCCTGCGCGGCCTATGCGGCGCTGCGCAGTCTCGGGATCGCCCCGAAACTGATCGAACAGGCATTTCAAAGCTTTGAGGGCCTGCCCCACCGATCGCAGGTCGTTGGCGAACGGGACGGCGTGCGGTTCGTCAATGACAGCAAGGCCACCAATGCCGACAGTGCCGCCAAGGCGCTTCAGGCCTTTGACCGCATCCGCTGGATTGCGGGCGGTTTGGGCAAGGAGGGCGGTATCGAAGCGGTGAAACCGCATTTGGGCACCGTGGTCAAAGCCTATCTGATAGGCCATTCCGCCCGCGATTTCGCGCTGGAACTGGGCGACACCCCGCATGAGATTTGCGAAACGGTGGAGCGGGCCGTGGCCCGCGCCGCCGCCGAAGCAGAACCCGGTGATACCGTGCTGCTGGCCCCGGCGGCGGCGAGCTTCGATCAATATGCCAATTTCGAAAAACGCGGCGAGGATTTTTCGGCGCGGGTACAGGCGTTGATGGCGGCAGGGTCCTAAACCTCGATCGACCGGACCAAACAGAAAGGATCAGACATGGCCGAAGGTGGATGTGTTTGTGGAAAAGTTCGTTACCGGATGGATGATACCTCGCTTTTCACCCATGCCTGTCACTGTACATGGTGCCAGCGGGAAACCGGTGGTCCCCATGCGCTCAATGCCATGATCGAGACGGATCGGCTCTGCCTGCTGCGCGGTGATCCGGTCGACTGCCCGACCCCTTCGCTTTCCGGTGCGGGCCAGATCATCGTGCGGTGTCCAGATTGCCATATTGCCCTTTGGTCGTTTTACGCGGGCGCGGGCAGAAAGCTCGCGTTTGTGCGCGTGGGCACCCTCGATGACCCAGGCCTTTTCCCGCCGGATATTCATATCTACACCTCGACCAAAATGCCCTGGTATGTATTGCCCGAAGGGGTTCCAGCCGTCGCGGATCACTACCAGCGCAGCGCCTATTGGCCCGAAGCCAGCCTGCGCCGCCGAGAAGCGGCGCTGCGCGGGTGACTTCTTGTTCGGCGATTGCCTTAAACCACGGCGATGGGCGGACGCCTTTCGAAGGTAATCAGTGCCAGGCCGCCAATCACCACCGCGCCACCCAATAACTGGCCAAGGCTTAGCACCTCGCCCAAAAAAAACGCCCCGTCCGCGACCGAACAGACCGGCAGGGCGATTTCCCGTGCTGTGAACCGCATCCTGCCCGCCTTCCAATTTCGGCGCGCAAGCGCACATGATCGCGCCTACGTCACAGCGGTAGCGGGGCTGGCACCCACTGCCGATAGAATTTTGCTGATTTCGGTGGGCAACTGACGCCCATGACGGCACCTTTTGCTGGCACTTGGGCGCGTTCTTCGCTACACTTTCGGGCGAGACCCGGCAAACGGGCGGATTGAGGCAGTGAAAGCAGTATCCCATGACTGAAATGGTCTATGGCAGCATGCCGGTGCGGGCAGGCGAGCCGGTCCTTCCGCGTTGGTGGCGCACCATCGACAAATGGTCGCTAAGCGCGGTGCTGGTGCTTTTTGGCATTGGGTTGCTACTGGGGCTGGCCGCATCGGTGCCGCTGGCAGAAAAAAACGGCCTGCCGCCATTCTATTACGTGTCCCGACAGGCGGTTTTCGGGGGCATGGCGCTTGTCACCATGCTGCTCACGTCGATGATGTCGCCCGATCTGGTGCGTCGGCTTGGGGTGTTGGGCTTTCTGGCGGCCTTTATCGCCCTGATTTTCCTGCCGATTTTCGGCACTGATTTCGGCAAGGGCGCGGTGCGCTGGTATTCGCTGGGTTTTGCCAGCTTTCAGCCATCCGAGTTTCTCAAGCCCGGCTTCGTCATCATGTCGGCCTGGCTGATGGCCGCAGCCCAGGAAATCAACGGGCCGCCGGGGCGGCTTTATTCCTTTGCAATCACCGTTGTGGTCGTGACCTTTCTCGCCTTTCAGCCGGATTTCGGGCAGGCCTGTCTGGTGTTTTTCGCCTGGGGGGTGATGTATTTTGTTGCCGGTGCGCCGATCTTACTGTTGACGGCAATCGGCGGGCTGGTCGCCTTTGCCGGTGTCACGGCCTATGACCTGTCCGAGCATTTTGCCCGCCGTATCGACGGGTTTCTTCTGGCCGATGTCGATCCGCGCACCCAGATCGGCTATGCGACCAATGCCATTCAGGAAGGCGGGTTTTTCGGTGTCGGTATCGGTGAAGGGACGGTGAAATGGTCGCTGCCCGATGCCCATACGGATTTCATCATTGCCGTCGCCGCCGAGGAATACGGGCTGATCCTTGTTCTGATCATCATCGCACTTTATGCCGCAATTACAGCACGGTCGCTGTTTCGGCTGATGAAGGAACGTGATCCCGTCATCCGGCTGGCCGGTACCGGTCTTGCCTGCGCTTTCGGGGTGCAGGCGCTGATCAACATGGCCGTGGCGGTGCGGCTGCTGCCCGCCAAGGGCATGACACTGCCCTTTGTAAGCTATGGCGGGTCGTCTGTCATCGCCAGCGGCATCGCGCTGGGGATGCTGCTGGCCTTTACCCGTGCGCGCCCGCAGGGCAAGATCGGCGATTACCTGACCCGGCGGGGGCGCTGATGGCGCAGGCCCCGCTTCTTTTGATCGCGGCGGGCGGCACCGGCGGGCATATGTTCCCTGCCCAGGCGCTGGCCGAGGCGATGGTGGCCAAAGGCTGGCGGGTGAAGCTTTCAACAGATGCGCGGGGCGCGCGCTATACCAGCGGATTTCCACAAGGCGTGACGGTCGAAGTGGTCCCATCGGCCACATTCGCGCGGGGCGGTCTGGCGGCAAAGGCGGCGGTGCCGTTGCGGATTGCTGCGGGCGTTATTCGCGCCCTTCGGGGCATGTTGCGCGACCGGCCCGCGCTTGTCATCGGTTTTGGTGGCTATCCCTCGATTCCGGCGCTGGGGGCGGCGAAGATGCTGAAGCTGCCGCGCATGGTGCATGAACAAAACGGCGTTCTGGGCCGTGTGAACCAATTTTTCGCCACACGGGCGCGGATACATGCAGTGGCATGCGGTACATGGCCCACGGATGTGCCCGGCGGGGTCGCGGTGATCCATACCGGCAACCCGGTCCGCGCCGCCGTCCTTGACCGCGCCGCATCGCCCTACATCGTGCCGGGCGACTATCCGATGAGCATCGTGGTGATCGGCGGCAGTCAGGGTGCACGGATACTGTCCGACATCGTGCCCGAGGCCATCGCATCGCTTCCAGCCCATATCCTCAAACACCTGCGCGTCTCGCAGCAGGCCCGAGAAGAGGATGTGGCGCGAGTAACGGCGGCCTATGTGAATGCCGGCATCAAGGCCGAGGTTCTGCCGTTTTTTACCGATATTCCCCGCCGTCTGTCCGAAGCGCAACTGGTCATCAGTCGCGCCGGTGCCTCATCTGTTGCGGATATTTCCGTCATTGGGCGGCCGTCGATCCTGATCCCGCTGGCCGCCGCCATCCGCGACGAACAGACCGCCAATGCCCGTGGACTGGTCGAGGCCGACGCCGCGATCCTGATCCCGGAGTCGCGGCTTGACGCGGCCACATTGGCGGTGCAGATCGCCACGGTTCTGGAAAACCCCGATGGTGCGCGGCGCATGGCCCATGCAGCACTTGCCTACGGAATTCCCGATGCCACCGACCGGCTGGTGGCTGTGGTCGAAGACGTATTAGCGAAAGAGACAAGATGAACGCCGCGACGAAACTGCCCGGAGAGCTTGGCCCGATCCATTTCGTGGGCATCGGCGGCATTGGCATGTCGGGCATTGCCGAAGTGCTGATGACGCTTGGGTACCGGGTGCAGGGGTCGGACGCCAAGGCGTCGAAAATCACCGACCGGCTGTTGCGGCTGGGGGCCGAGTTCTTTGAGGGCCAGCGCGCTGAAAACATCGGCGCGGCGGCGGTCGTGGTGATTTCCTCGGCGATCAAGAAAGGCAACCCGGAACTGGAAGAGGCGCGCAAACGTGGGTTGCCGGTGGTGCGGCGGGCGGAAATGTTGGCCGAACTCATGCGCTTGCGCTCGAACGTGGCGATTGCCGGGACACATGGCAAGACCACCACCACCACCATGGTAGCCGCCTTGATGGACAAGGGCGGGTTTGATCCGACGGTGATCAATGGCGGCATCATCCACGCCTACGGCTCCAACGCCCGCGCCGGGGCCGGGGAATGGATGGTGGTCGAGGCCGATGAGAGCGACGGGTCGTTCAACAGACTGCCCGCGACCATCGCCATTGTCACCAATATCGACCCCGAACATCTGGAGCATTGGGGCAGTTTCGATGCGCTCAGGCAGGGGTTTTACGACTTTGTCTCCAACATCCCGTTTTACGGCGTGGCCATATGCTGCACCGATCACCCCGAGGTGCAGACGCTGGTCGGGCGCATCACCGACCGGCGGATCATTACCTTTGGGTTCAACGCCCAGGCCGATGTCCGTGCGGTCAATCTGACCTATGAGAACGGTGTCGCGCATTTCGATGTGGCCTTGCAGTCCGAGGGTCAGGTGATCGAAGGCTGCACCTTGCCCATGCCCGGAGATCACAATGTTTCCAACGCCTTGTCGGCCATAGCTGTGGCGCGGCATCTGGGCATGAAGCGCGATGAAATCCGCGAGGCGCTGGCCGGGTTCGGCGGCGTCAACCGGCGCTTTACCCGCGTGGGCGAAGTGCTGGGCGGGGTCACGATCATCGACGATTACGGCCATCACCCGGTCGAGATCGCCGCCGTGCTGAAGGCGGCGCGGCAGGCCACCAAGGGCCGGGTCATTGCCGTCCACCAGCCCCATCGCTACACCAGATTATCCAGTCTTTTCGAGGACTTCTGCACCTGCTTTAATGAAGCGGACGCGGTGGCGATTGCCGAGGTTTACGCCGCCGGAGAGGAGCCGATTGCCGGCGCCAGCCGCGATGATCTGGTCGCCGGTCTGTCGGCGCACGGGCATCGCCACGCCCATGCCATTGGTGACGAGGATGATCTGGCGGCTTTCGTGAAGGCCGAGGCGCGTCCGGGGGATATGGTGGTCTGTCTCGGGGCGGGGACCATCTCGGCCTGGGCCAATGGTTTGCCCGAACGGCTGGGGGGCTAGTCTGATGGCGGCAGGATCATCCAAGACATTGGTTTTGCCGGTGAAAACGCTGCCGATCGCCCCTGGCGCGCGAGGCATTGACCCATGACCCTATCGCTGGTTCTGGCCTGTTTCTGGGCGGTTGTGGCAAGTCTTGCGGCGATGCTGCCGACGCGTGACCAGCATTGGCGGGTGGCCTATGTGCTGATCACTTTCGGCATCCCGATCCTGGGCTGGGTGACCTATCAGAACGGCGCTTTCGTGGGGCTTCTGGTGCTGGCGGCGGGGGCGTCGATCCTACGCTGGCCGCTGATCTATCTGTGGCGCTGGCTGCGGCGCAGGACGGCACGCTAGGCCGAAATCCCGCGTCCCGCCTCCGTCCCGCCCGCGTCCCGCATCCGTCCCGACAGGGTGTCACGGTGGGGTCACAGGTTGTTAGGGCATGCAGGCCAGAGTTTGGACGGGGTGGAGGCCCGGAATCGCGGTCCGGGGCCGGGGTGCGGCCCCGCCC
>JBATDH010000015.1:0-6997 GCA_049663365.1 Albidovulum sp.
TACCTGACCCGACCCGCCGGCGCCGTGCTGCTGATGGCCGGGGCCGTGACCCTGCTGAAACCGGTTATGATGAATTGACATGAAAGGAACCGACCATGGCGACTGACCTGCCCGACTGGGCGATAAAGGGCGAATTGATCCTCAACTGCAACTGCACGGTGTTTTGCCCCTGCGTGGTCTCTTTGGGCAAACACCCGCCCACCGAAGGCTATTGCCAGGCCTGGGTCGGCATCCGCATCGACGCTGGCCATTATGACGGCGAAGACCTTGCCGGGCTCAATATCGGCATGATCATGGACATCCCCGGCAATATGGGGCGCGGCAACTGGAAGGCCGCCGCCTATATTGACGAAAGGGCGTCCGCGCCCGCCTATGACGGGCTGCTGAAAATATTCTCGGGTGCCGCGCGCGGCACCACCGGGCTGTTCAGTATCATGGTGTCGGAATTTCTCGGTGCCGAACGCGCCGCTGTGACCTATGAGACCGAGGGCAAGAAACGCCGGCTGATGGTCGGCAAGAAAATTCAGGGCGAAATCGAACCCATCGGCGGCTCCGATCCCGACACAGATGTCGTCGTCTCCAACACCGGCTACTGGATGGGCCCCGACATCACCATCGCCCAAGCCAACAAGGGGCGGGTGCGCGCCTTTGGCCGGGTTTGGGATTTCGATGGACGTTCCGCCGAGATTTGCCAGATCGACTGGCATGGACCCAAATGAACGCTGGCAAGAAGGAATAAAACATGAGCTTTAACGCATTGATCGTCGAAAAGGACGAAGAGGGAAAAACCCACGCCGCCGTGCGCACGATCAGCAAGGACCGCCTGCCCGAGGCCGAGGTGACGGTGGCGGTGGATTATTCGACGCTGAACTACAAGGACGGGCTCTGCATCGGGCCGGGCGGCGGACTGGTGCGCAACTATCCGCATATCCCCGGCATTGACTTCGCCGGTACGGTCGAGGCCTCCACCGACAGCCGCTACAGGCCCGGCGACAAGGTGGTGCTGACCGGCTGGCGCGTGGGCGAAGCGCATTGGGGCGGCTATGCGCAGAAGGCCCGCGTCCGGGCCGACTGGCTGGTGCCCTTGCCCAAAGGTCTGACCACACGTCAGGCGATGGCCGTTGGCACCGCCGGGTTCACCGCCATGCTCGCGGTGATGGCGCTCGAAGATCACGGGCTGGAACCCGGCCATGGCCCGGTGCTTGTCACCGGCGCCGCCGGTGGTGTGGGGTCGGTCGCAACCGCAATCCTGGCCAAACTCGGCTATGAGGTCGCCGGTGTCACCGGACGCCCGCAATCGGCCGATTACCTCAAATCGCTGGGGGCCAGTCAGATTGTTGCGCGCGAGGACCTGACCGAAGTGACGCGCAAACCGCTGGAAGGTGAAACCTGGGCTGGCTGCGTCGATGCGGTCGGGGGGGCGATGCTGGGCCGGGTGCTCAAACAGATGAAATACGGCACCTCGGTCGCCGCCGTGGGTCTAGCCGGTGGCGCGGTGATCGACGGCGCGATGATCACGCCCTTCATTCTGCGCGGCGTTAACCTCTTGGGCATCGACTCGGTGATGCGCCCCTATGCCGACCGGCTGCGCGCCTGGAAACGCATCGCCAGTGACCTGCCCATGGACAAGCTTGACGCGATGATCCGGCCGGCCACATTGGCCGAACTGCCGGAACTCGGGGCCGATATCCTCAGGGGCAAGGTTCAGGGCCGCGTCGTGGTCGATGTCAACGCCTGAAGCGACGCCACAGGCTCCGAAATCCTGTCCCGCCCTATGACCCGAATTTTGCGGCCGCCGATCCTTTGATCCGTTGGCCGCAATCCATTTCCGATGCTAGACTTGCCTGGCAATAGGCGCTAATGGCTCCACGGCTAGCGCTAACATAAATTACTGCACGAGGATCAAATGGTCTCACGCGTTATCCCCGTCGATCCGTTCGATCTGGTCATCTTCGGGGGAACCGGCGATCTGGCGCAGCGCAAGATCCTGCCCGGCCTTTACCGGCGGTTTCTGGCGGGGCAAATCCCCGACGGCTCGCGCATCATCGGTGCCGCCCGTGGCGAGATGGGCGACAAGGGGTTTCGCACCCATGTGGCCGACGCCATCACCGAATTCGTCGCCTCGACCAAACGCAGCGATGAAACCGTGCGCCATTTCCTCGACATCGTCCACTATGTCGCCATCGACGCCAAGGGTGACGACGGTTGGTCCGACCTTGCCGCCCTGATGCGCGCCGATGTCGTTCAGGCCTATTACTTCTCGGTCGCCCCGTCGCTTTTCGGTGATATCGCCGAACGCCTGCACCGGTTCGCTATCGCCACGCCCGAGGCGCGCATCGTCGTCGAAAAACCCTTTGGCCGCGATCTGACCACCGCGCGGGCGCTGAACGCCACCCTTGCCGCCCATTTCGACGAAAGCCAGATCTACCGCATCGACCACTATCTCGGCAAGGAAACCGTGCAAAACCTGATGGCGGTGCGCTTTGCCAATATCCTCTTTGAACCCCTGTGGAATGCCCGCCATGTCGATCACGTCCAGATCACCGTCGCCGAAACCGTCGGCGTCGGGGGCAGGGGGGCTTACTACGACCGGGCCGGCGCCATGCGCGATATGGTGCAGAATCACCTGATGCAGCTACTCTGTCTGATCGCGATGGAGGCCCCCTACCGGTTCGATCCCGACGCCGTGCGCGACGAAAAGCTGAAAGTCATCCGCGCGCTGCTCCCGGTATCAGGCGACGACATCGTGCGCGGCCAATACCGGGGCCAGGCGAAAAAGCGCGGGGCCGACGGCCATTCCTTTGCCGAAGATGTTGAAAACCCGGCTACCAAGACCGAGAGCTTTGTCGCGCTGAAGGTGGAAATTGCCAATTGGCGCTGGAAGGGCACCCCCTTCTATCTGCGCACCGGCAAACGCCTGCGCGGCCGCGAATCCGAGATTGCCATCGTTTTCAAGGAGGTGCCGCATTCGATCTTTGGCGAGGAAGAAGGCTGGCGCGAAAACGTCCTTTCCATCCGTCTGCAACCGAATGAGGGCATGACCCTGTCGGTGATGATCAAGGAACCGGGGCCGGGCGGGATGCGGCTGACCGAAGTGCCACTCGATATGTCCTTTGCCGAGGCTTTGGGCGAGGATGGCACCGACATCCCCGACGCCTATGAACGGCTGATCATGGACGTGATCCGCGGCAATCAGACGCTGTTCATGCGCGGCGACGAGGTCGAGGCCGCCTGGGCCTGGACCGATCCGATCATCGCCGATTGGAAGGCGCGTGACGACAGGCCCAAACCCTACGATTCCGGTTCGTCCGGCCCCGAAGACGCGCTGATGCTGTTGCACCGCGACGGGCGCAGATGGCGGGAGATACACGAATGAAGTTTTTAAGCTATCCCGACCGTGACATGATGATGCTCGACCTCGCCAATGCCCTGGCCAGCGAACTGGCCGCAGCCCTGCGCCTGAACGAAGGTGCGAGCTTTTGTGTCCCCGGCGGCACCACGCCGGGCCCGGTATTCGATGTGCTCTCGGCGGTGAACCTGGACTGGGACCGGGTGACGGTTTTGCCCGGTGACGAACGCTGGGTGCCCGAAACCGATGAGCGTTCCAATGGGCGACTGATCCGGTCGCGGCTCTTGACCGGGCGCGCCGCTGCGGCCCGTTACCTGCCTTTCTATGCGCCCGATACCGACCCCGAACAATCGCTCGACGCTCTTGGCGCGGCACTAAAGCCGCATCTGCCGATTTCGGTTCTGCTGCTCGGGATGGGGGCGGACATGCACACCGCCTCGCTGTTTCCTGGTGCCGAAAACCTGACAGCCGCGCTCGCCTCCGATGCGCCGCCGGTGATGGCGATGCGCGCCCCGGCCTCGGGTGAATTGCGCGTCAGCCTGACCGCGCCCACCCTGTCCTCCGCCCTGGCCATCCATGTCCTTATTACCGGCGAAGACAAGCGCGCGGCGCTGGAAAGGGCGGAGAATCTTTCGCCGCAACGGGCCCCGATCCACTCGGTTCTGTCTGATGCAACCGTGCATTGGGCCGCATGAAAGCCATGACAATGAACGCCTGGAAAAAACTGACCGAACATCATTCCACGGTGCAACACCGTCCGATCCTGGAATTGTTCGAAAAAGACAAAAACCGGGCGCGGTTTTCCGTGGAAACTTCCGGTCTTTTGTTCGATTTTTCAAAGACGAATATTGATCCGGATACCCTGACCCAGTTGATCTCATTGACCGATCAAGCCGGGCTGGCCCAGAAGCGCGCGGCGATGTTCGAGGGCGAAAAGATCAACGAAACCGAAGGGCGTGCGGTGCTGCATACCGCCCTGCGCAATCTCGACAGGCCCCTTGTCATTGACGGTGCCGACATCATCAAATCCGCACGCGAAACCCATCAACGACTGAAGGCCTTCGCGTCCGATGTGCGGGGTGGCACCTTCGCCGGGCAGGGCGGCACGATCACCGATGTGGTCAATATCGGCATCGGCGGCTCTGACCTCGGCCCCGCCATGGCCTGTCTGGCGCTCATGCCCTATGCCGATGGCCCGCGCTGTCATTTCGTCTCCAATGTCGACGGGGCGCATATCCATGACACGCTGAAACCCCTCAACCCGCTAACGACGCTGGTGATCGTCGCCTCCAAGACCTTCACCACCATCGAGACGATGACCAATGCCCGGACCGCCCGCGACTGGATGGCCGCCTCTGTCGTCGACCCCGCCGCGCCGTTTGCCGCTGTCTCGACCGATGCCGCCAGAACCGCCGCCTTCGGCATTGCCCCCGATCGGGTCTTTGGCTTTGAGGATTGGGTGGGCGGGCGCTATTCGCTCTGGGGGCCGATCGGGCTGGCGCTGATGCTGGCGATCGGCGGCGACCGCTTTGACGAATTTCTGGCCGGCGGGCGGGCGATGGACGCCCATTTCCGCGACGCCCCGGCGCGCGAAAACCTGCCCGTCCTGCTGGCACTCACGGGCATCTGGCACAACCAGATCTGTGGCTACGCCACCCGCGCGGTGCTGCCCTATGAGCAGCGTCTGTCGCGCCTGCCCGCCTATCTCCAACAGCTCGAGATGGAAAGCAACGGCAAGCGCGTGGCGATGGACGGCACCGATCTGCCAATGCAATCCGGGCCCGTGGTCTGGGGCGAACCCGGCACCAACGGCCAGCACGCCTTTTACCAGCTCATCCATCAGGGCACCCGCATCATCCCCTGCGAATTCCTGCTGGCCCGCGAAGGCCATGAACCCGGTCTCGCCCATCAGCACCGCCTGCTGGCCGCCAACTGCCTCGCCCAGTCCGAAGCCCTGATGCGCGGCCGCAGCCTCAATGAGGCCCGCGCCCTGATGGCCGCCAAGGGGTTGACCGGCGCCGAGCTTGAGCGTCAGGCCCGCCACCGGGTGTTTCCCGGCAACCGCCCCTCGACCACGCTGCTCTACCCGAAACTGACGCCTTTCGTTCTCGGCCAGATCATCGCCCTTTACGAACACCGGGTCTTTGTCGAAGGGGTGATCCTCGGGCTCAATTCCTTTGACCAATGGGGGGTGGAACTGGGCAAGGAATTGGCCCTGACGATGGACCCCATTCTGGCGGGCGACATACCGGCGACGGACAAGGATGCCTCGACGCAACTGCTGGTTCGCTACCTGACGGAAAGACCCTGATCCGGCCCTCGTTTTTTTCGGTCGATTTCCACCGTCAAAACCCTTGCCCTAGCCCATTGACCCGGTTAAACCGCACCCATTCCGGGTGATTAGCTCAGTTGGTAGAGCGCTTCGTTTACACCGAAGATGTCGGGAGTTCGAGCCTCTCATCACCCACCAGATTTCTGCCTAATGTATCAATCACTTACACGGATTGTATAGGCACCTGTGTGTCCTGTATGTCTGTGTCCGCTGCGCCTCCGCTGCACTTGGACCGTGAAGATGTCTGCAACGAATGGAGATGCAGACGATGGCTACAATTAACAAACGACCGAGCGGCAAGTGGCAGGCGACGGTGCGCAAGGATGGGAGGTCGCAGTCTAGGTCTTTCAGCAAGCGTGCAGATGCTGTGATATGGGCACGTGAAACCGAATTGCGGGTAGAACGCGGCGGGTTGCACGATGCAGTACTGCGTGAGGTCAGTGAGATGTCACTGAGGCAAGTACTTGAACGATACCGCGATGAAGTAACTAACACAAAACGCTGCGTCGAAAATGAAAGCTATGCAATCAACGGGTTCTTGCGGTCGTGTCCGAAGTTGGCAAGCAAGCGCCTAGACAAACTTACGGCGGCCGACTTCGTGGCCCATCGGGATCGACGGTTGCAAAAGGTGAAACCGGCCACGGTGGTGCGTGAACTTGGTTGGATACAACACGCCATTGACGTTGCTTGCTCCGATTGGGGCCAGCGGGTTGGCGACGGAAACCCAGTCAAGAAGGCGCGCAGGCCACGCATCAACAACAGGCGTGAACGCAGGTTACAGGTTGGCGAGTGGCAGGCGCTGTTTGATGCGGTGAATGAAGTACGTACTCCATTGATGCGACCGTTGTTGGAATTGGCTCTAGCGACGGGAATGAGGCGCGGTGAATTGTTGTCGGTGCAGTGGCGGCACGTCGACTTGCATCGATGCACAGTGTTTTTGCCACACACGAAGAATGGACGCGCACGAACGGTGCCTCTCAGCCCTATTGCTTCGCGTGTGTTGTGTGAGTTACCGCGCACCAGCGACAGATGCGTCCCGCTGTCTGGGAACTCTGTGCGTTTGGCGTTCGACCGCTTGCGCAATCGCGCAGGGGTGATCGACCTTACCTTCCATGACATCCGACATGAAGCGGTGTCTAGGTTTGTAGAAAGTGGCTTGTCACTTGCAGAAGTGCAAATGATCAGCGGTCTGTCAACGGCAGAGTAAAAGTGAGCCAAAGGGCAGCGCAAAATGTTGCCACTTTGGGGTTGGGATAATCAGCTTCGAGAGGAGCGCCAGCATCCGGGCGGCCGCGCATGTCATATAGCTAGCGGTT
>JBATDH010000016.1:0-13411 GCA_049663365.1 Albidovulum sp.
GATCGGCACCATGCGCAGTGTGGACCGGCAGACGCTGCGCATCGTCGTCGACGAATTCCTTGCGTCATTGGATTCTGTCGGCATTTCCTTTCCCGGCGGCATCGAAGGGGCCTTGCAGATGCTCGACGGCCAAATATCGGCTTCGGCGGCCAGCCGGTTGCGGCGTCTGGCCGGTGCCTCGTCCAAGGCCGATCCCTGGGACCGGATCGCCGCCCTTGATCCCGAACGCCTGATGCCAGTCTTGCATGAGGAAAGTGTCGAAGTGGGTGCGGTGATGCTGTCAAAGCTCGCCGTGTCGAAGGCGGCCGAGCTTTTGGGCAGGCTTCCCGGAGATCGGGCGCGGCGCATCGCTTATGCGGTCAGTCAGACCAGTGACATCAATCCTGAAACGGTGCGCCAGATCGGCCTGTCGCTTGTCTCGCAGCTCGAAGCTCTGCCCATTCGCGCCTTTGAAACCGACCCTGTGGAACGGGTTGGAGCCATCCTGAATTTTTCGCCTGCGGCCACCCGCAATGATGTGCTTACGGGGCTGGATGAAACCGATGGCCCCTTCGCCAAAGAGGTGCGCAAGGCCATCTTCACCTTTACCAATATCCCCGACCGGATCGACCCCAAAGACATCGCCAAAATCATCCGCGCCGTTCCGCAAACCGTGCTCGTGACCGCCCTTGCCGGGGCGACCGGCGATGATCTGGCCACCGTTGATTTCATATTTGCCAATATGTCCCAGCGCATGGCCGGGTCTCTGCGCGAAGAGATGTCTGAACGCGGCATCGTCACGGAAAAAGACGCCGAAACGGCAGCAACCGCAGTGGTCATGGCAATCCGGGATCTCGAAACAGCGGGCGAAGTGACGCTGAAGCTGGCATCCCAGACGACAAGCTAAGTCTGACAATGTCAGCGGTCAAACAGCCGCGCGTGTTCCTGAATGGCAAAGCGGTCGGTCATGCCCGCCACATAGTCGAGAACGACACGGGCCAATTCGGCCCTGTTGCGCGCCTCGGCCACATCGGCGCGCCATTCATCGGGCAAAAGCGCCGGGTCGTTCAAGAAAAGCGGAAACAGGTCATTGATCATCGCCGTCACCCGCTGGCGTTCAACGACAACCGTCGGGGCACGGTACATGCGGGTGAACAAGAAACCCTTGATCGCCTTGAGGTTCTGAAAAAGCGGTTTGGAAAACCGGATGATCGGGCCGTCCATGGCACGGATATCGGCCACGGATTGGGGTTGCGACGCGGCCAGCCGGTTTTCGGCCACCGCGATCACGTCCTCGACCATGACACCAAAGACCCGGCGCAACGCTTCGTGCCGCCGCCTTGTCGGGTCTAGGCCGGGATGCAGGTGATCAACCTCTGCAAACGCGGGGCCGGTGACCGGCAGGTCCATCAGGTCAGCCTCGGTAAAAAGGCCGGCGCGCAACCCGTCATGCAGGTCATGGTGGTTATAGGCCACATCATCGGCAACGGCGGCCACCTGCGCCTCGGCGCTGGCAAAGGTGCCCAGTTCGAGATCGTAAAGCGCGTTGAACCCGGCCAGGGCATAGGGCATGTCGGCCATATCGGCGGCCGCGTGCGACCCGCTGGCATTGGGGCCGATGACCGGACCATTGTGCTTGGCAATACCTTCAAGGGTTTCCCAGGTCAGGTTCAACCCGTCGAACCCCGCATAGTGGCGTTCCAGATCGGTGACGATGCGGATGGCCTGCGCATTGTGATCAAAGCCACCGTAAGGGGCCATGAGCGCGGCCAGCGCGTCTTCTCCGGTATGGCCAAAGGGCGGATGGCCCAGATCATGGGCCAATGCCACGGCCTCGGCCAGTTCGACATTCAATCCCAGTGCGCCCGCGATGGTGCGGGCGACTTGGGCCACCTCGATCGTATGGGTCAGGCGGGTGCGGTAATAGTCACCTTCATGTTCGACGAATACTTGCGTCTTGTGTTTCAGCCTGCGAAAGGCCGAGGAATGGATGATCCGGTCGCGGTCACGCTGAAAGGGCGAGCGAAAAGTCGAGGTTTCTTCGCGGTAAAGCCGCCCCCGGCTGTCTTCGGGGTGGCAGGCATAGGGTGCCAGGGTCATTGCGGCCTGTTCTTGTGCTATCGTTTTGCCGATCATATATGTGTTATGCATTCAAAATGATATGGTGGTTTCGATGGAATTGACCCTGCCGCCCAAAGTCACGCAACGCGCGTTCGCCCGGCTGGCCGAAATCAACGCCGAGGCGGGCGAAGCGAAGGCGCTGCGGGTCGCTGTCGATGGCGGCGGCTGTTCGGGGTTTCAGTACGATATCCGGCTGGATGATCCCGCACCCGACGATCTGGTACTGGAAGGCGACGGGCAAAAGGTGCTTGTCGATGCGGTTTCGCTACCATTCTTGGCCAATGCGGTGATTGATTTTTCCGAAGAACTGATCGGCGCGCGTTTTGTGGTGGAAAACCCCAATGCCACGTCAAGCTGCGGGTGCGGCACCAGTTTTTCCATGTAAGCGGCTGGCATCTTTTTGGGGCGGTCTTTACGGGCTGAAATCAGATTGTTTTTGATCCATATCAGGGATCAGAGATGCTATATATTGTAGGGTGCGACCGAGCGAAAAGCTCGCAACAGCCCAAAGGACAAACCAATGAAAATCTCGCGTAGAATGACGCTTGCCCTTGGGGCAGGCGCAGTATTGGCGTTCATGATGTCACCCGCATTGGCCGCCGAAACAACTATCACCGCCTCACTCTGGGATATTGGTCCGGACGCGATGGATATGTCTGGCAAAATGCCTGAACTTGGCATGGCGATGTCGCCGGGCGCCGACATGGGAATGGCGACGATGGGTATCAAGCTTAGTGCCGCCTCTGCGCCCGCCGGGACCATCACATTTACTGCGACCAACGATTCCAAAGATACGATTCACGAAATGGTCCTGACCCCCGTCACAAACACAAGCACGCCCCTGCCCTATAACAAAGCGGAGATGAAGGTAGACGAAGATGCCGCAGGGCATCTGGGCGAGGTGGCAGAGCTTGATCCTGGCGCTTCAGGCAGTTTGACGATTGATGTGGTGCCGGGCACGTACATCCTTTATTGCAACATTCCCGGCCACTATGCGATGGGCATGTGGACAATATTTACCGTGACAGAATGAATGGCGGTCGGGTGCCCCGACGGGGCGTCCGGCTTGCACATCGGCGCATTCCACCGGATGATGTTTTTGATCGCCCCGGAGGAAACGCATGAAAATCGCCACATACAACATTAACGGCATCAAGGCGCGGGCCGAAGCACTGCCCGCCTGGCTGGATGAGGCGAGCCCGGATGTGGTGATGCTGCAAGAGATCAAATCTGTCGACGAGGCTTTCCCGCGCGATCTTTTCGAGGACCGCGGGTATTTTGTCGAAACCCATGGCCAGAAGGGGTTTAATGGCGTGGCGATCCTGTCGAAGCTGCCGCTGGAAGATGTGTCGCGCGGCCTTCCCGGAGATGACAGCGACGAACAGGCCCGCTGGATTGAAGCGACGGTAACAGGCAAGACGGCGGTGCGGCTCTGCGGCCTCTACCTGCCCAACGGCAATCCGGCACCGGGACCGAAATTTGATTACAAGCTGGCTTGGATGGCGCGAATGCAGGCTCACGCGAAATCATTGCTGGAAAGCGAAATGCCGGTCCTGATGGCAGGCGACTACAACATCATTCCACAGTCGGAGGACGCGGCAAAGCCAGAGATATGGGTCGATGACGCCCTGTTCCTCCCCGAGGCCCGCGCGGCCTTTCGCCGGATCGTCAACCTCGGCTTTACCGAGGCGTTTCGCGCCCGCGAACCTGGCCCTGGCCATTACAGTTTCTGGGACTATCAGGCCGGTGCCTGGCAACGCAACAACGGCATCCGCATCGACCACTTTCTGCTTAGCCCGCAAGCCGCCGATCTGATGACGGATGTACGGATCGACAAAGAGGTTCGCGCCGGCGAAAAACCGTCGGATCATGTGCCGGTCTGGATCGCCTTGGACGCGTAGGCATTGGCCCGCGCGGCATTACCCCGTCCGGTCGGCAGTCACATCATGCCCGTAAAGCCAGTCGAAACGTGAAAGCAGCCGTTCCGGCGCGAGGCCGGAAACCGCCCGCAATCCCTGATGCGCAATCGCACGGCTGATACCTGAAAGATGGTAATTGCGCGCATTGGCCGTTGCCGCATCAATGACCCTTCTGGCGCGGGCCGCGCGCAGTGACTGGTATTTTTCAAAGGCCTGCGGCACCGGATAGGCAGCCAGCGACTCGGCCAGCACCCAGGCATCTTCAAGCGCCAGATTTGCACCCTGCGCCAGGAAAGGCAGCGTCGGATGCGCCGCGTCGCCCAAAATTGCGGCACCATTGCCATGCCAATGTGGTGCAACCGGGTGGCGAAACAGCCCCCAGAGGTTCGGTTTTTCGATCTGGTCCAGCCAGCCGCGCACTTCGGGAACAAAATCCTCAAACGCGACGCGCAGTGTCATCGGATCATCTTCGGTCAGCGACCAGCTTTCCTCGGCCCAGCGCCGACGTTCTTCGACCGCGACCAGATTGCGCAGCGTCCCGCCGCGCAAGGGATACGTGACAAGATGCCTGCCACGACCCAGAAAGACCTGTGCCTGAGGAGCTATACCCGTTTCGGCGGGAATCGTTGCGCGCCAGGCCACTTGATGGGTAAAGAACGGCACCGCGTCGCCGTTAAGCGCGGCCCGCACTTTGGAATGCAATCCATCCGCACCGATCAGAATCGAGGCTTCATGCTGTCCCTGCCCGGCTATATCTACCTGCGGTCGATGATCACCCAGACGCACATCGCTGACCTGCTGGTTCAACCGCAGCGCAACCCCCGCCGTGGCGGCATTTTCGGCCAGCAAGTCAATCAGATCAGCCCGGTGAAAAAACCAATAGTCATCTGATGGGCGCAACCGAGCGATATCAAGCCGCGCCACCGTGTCGCCGGTTTCGCCGTCGAGCAAATGCACTGCTTGAGCACGCATCGCAATCCGGCCCAGCGCATCACCCATTCCCATAGCGCGCAAGACACGGGCCCCGTTGGGCGAGATTTGCAGACCTGCGCCGACTTCGGTGATCACGGGTGCCTGTTCGAGAACCATTACTTCCGCGCCATGGCGGGCCAGCAGGGCCGAAACCGTCAACCCGGCGATCCCTGCCCCCAAAACCGTTACTTTCTGGTTTTGCAACATCTGGCCACCGGTCCGTTTGGGAAATGCTCTGGGCGGAAAGCCCCCAGAGGCACAGATAACGCCGCCCGAAACACCTTGCCCTTGATCTGGATCAGGTTGGTGAAAACCCGCCTCGGCGGCAATTCAGTCTTCGCGGTGAACCTTTTCCCGGCGTTCGTGCTTTTCCTGCGCCTCAAGCGTCATGGTGGCAATCGGGCGGGCATCAAGGCGCTTCAACGAAATCGGCTCGCCGGTCATTTCACAATAGCCGTATTCACCATTTTCGATGCGGCGCAGGGCTGCGTTGATTTTGGCAACCAGTTTGCGCTGCCGGTCACGGGTACGCAATTCAAGCGCCCGGTCGGTTTCTTCGCTGGCGCGGTCAGCTACATCGGGCACGCTGCGTCCGCTTTCCTGAAGGCCTTCAAGCGTTTCCGCGGATTGCTCAAGAAGTTCGTCTTTCCAGGCCACCAGTTTTCGGCGGAAATATTCAAGCTGCCGGTCGTTCATGAACGGCTCGTCATCCGCCGGGCTGTAGTCAGCGGGAAGAAAGAGTTCTTGTTTCATCTTCGATCCCTTCTTGGACGTGGATCCAGAATTAACTGCATTAATCGTCATCCAGCTCTCCTCGGGCGCTGCAATAGCCCAAGCGTCAAGGGATGTCACTAGGGCAAGGGCCGCCTTGCAGCAATTTGATCGAACCGGTAATAGTCCCGCGAACAACTTTGGCCATACCCACAGAAATACTATGAAATTTACCGGAACCGAACATTACATCGCTACCGACGACCTGACTGTTGCCGTCAATGCATCAGTGACATTGGAACGCCCGTTACTGGTGAAAGGGGAGCCAGGCACCGGCAAAACCGAACTTGCGCGGCAAGTCGCGCTGAGTCTTGGCCTGCCGATGATCGAATGGCATATCAAATCCACCACAAAGGCGGCGCAGGGGCTTTACGAATATGATGCCGTAAGTCGTTTGCGCGACAGCCAGCTTGGTGACGAACGCGTTCACGATGTGAAAAACTACATCCGCAAGGGCAAGCTATGGCAAGCCTTTGAGGCGGATGGAAAGGTCGTGCTGCTGATCGACGAAATCGACAAGGCCGATATCGAATTCCCCAACGATCTGTTGCAGGAACTCGACCGGATGGAGTTTCATGTCTACGAGACCGGCGAAACCATCCGCGCCAAACAGCGCCCGGTGATCATCATCACCTCCAACAACGAAAAGGAACTGCCTGACGCCTTTCTGCGGCGCTGCTTTTTCCACTATATCCGCTTTCCCGAGGCCGAGACGCTGGCACGAATCGTCGAGGTGCATTTTCCCGGCATCAAGGAAAACCTTCTGGCCACCGCACTGACCCAGTTTTACGAGTTGCGCGAAACACCGGGGTTGAAGAAAAAACCCTCGACCTCGGAAGTGCTCGATTGGCTGAAGCTGATTCTCGCCGAGGATCTTGCCCCCGAGGATTTGCGCCGCGACGGCCACAGCCTGCTGCCCAAATTGCACGGTGCCCTGCTGAAAAGCGAACAGGATGTGCAGTTGTTCGAGCGGCTGGCTTTCATCGCGCGTGGTCGTCGGTGACACCGGCATCGCACAGGGCGCAAACAATGATACTGGCGGGACTTTCCAGCGGGTGCCCGACCGACTAGCCTGCACCCGCACGGCAAGGAGATCTGCGAATGACCCGCCCCGACAATTTGCTGATACGCCCCCTGACCGCCGCTGATGAGGCCGACTGGCGCAGGCTCTGGCGTGGCTATTTAGATTACTATGAAACCACCCTGCCCGAGGATGTCTACGCCACCACATTCGCGCGGCTGCTATCGGGCGACAAAGGCGAATACCGGGGGCTGATCGCCGATCTGGGTGGCACGCCGGTAGGTCTGGCACATTATCTGTTTCACCGCACCTGCTGGTCGGTTGGCGATACCTGTTATATGCAAGATCTGTTCGCCGATCCATCCGTCCGGGGTTTGGGCATCGGGCGCGCACTGATCGAGGCGGTCTATGCGGCGGCGGATAACGAAGGCGCCGCATCGGTCTATTGGATGACGCAGAATTTCAACAAGGTGGCACGACGGCTTTACGACCGCATCGGCGTCAAGACGCCGTTTATCGAATATAACCGGGCCTGAACCATGACCCTGCACACTTTTCGTTTAGCCCTGCTGTGCCTGTCCTTCGGGCTTTCCGCCTGCATGGCCCCCCCGCGTCCCGAAGCCGCCCGCGCAACGGCAACCGATTTCCCGCTGCCGCCGGCCCGCAGCTTTGGCGCGATGACACCCACGCCACCGCAACGATCCAACGCCGAAATGACGCGCGATTTTCTGGATCTGTCGTTTCAACTGGAAAACGGGCGCGAGATTGTCGTTTTCAGCCGGTTTGAAGAACCCGTGACCATTGGCATGGCCGGGGCTGTACCGCCCTCGGCACGCAGCGATTTGTCACGGCTGCTGGGGCGCTTGCGCAGTGAGGCGGGCATTGACATCACCGAGGTGTCAACCGGTGCGCCTGCCATCACCATAGAATTCCTGCCCCGCCAAAAAATGCAGAAATATGTACCGCGCGCGGCGTGTTTCGTGGTGCCCCGCGTAAGCTCATGGCGGGAGTATCTGACGGCGCGGCGTGATGATCTGGACTGGACCACGTTGGCACGGCGCGACCGCGCGGCGATTTTCGTACCCAACGACACCTCGCCGCAGGAAATCCGCGACTGCCTGCATGAGGAACTGGCCCAGGCGCTTGGCCCGCTCAACGACCTTTACCGGCTGCCGGATTCGGTGTTCAACGACGACAATATTCACACGGTTCTGACCGGGTTTGACATGCTGATGCTGCGTGTCACCTACGCACCGGAACTGGCCAGCGGGTTGACCCGAGATGCGGTTGCCTTGCAGGTTCCGGCAATTCTCGACCGTCTCAACCCCCGCGGCCGCGGTGGAGGCGCTGCATTGCCGTCCGGACCAACGCCGCGGGCCTTTTCGGCGGCGATCGACACCGCGCTTGGCCCTGGTGCCGCGCCGGTTCGGCGTCGGGCGGCGGCCAGAACCGCCGTTGAAATCTGCGTGGTGCAGGGCTGGCATGATGCAAGGGCCGGATTCGCCTGGATGGCCGTCGGACGGCTGGCACTTGGGCATGACCCGGATGTCGCGCGCCTGGCCTTCACCCGAGCGTCAGAGGTGTTTCACAACAACCCCTACCTCACGCTTCATGCCGCCAATTCCGACATGCAGCTTGCCGCTTTCGCGCTGGTTGACGGCAATGCCGACGAGGCCCTGCGATTGACCAACACTGCGATGCCTGCGGCGATGGCGGCCCAAAATGCATCGCTTTTGGCCAGTCTGATGATGATCAAGGCCGAGGCGTTGGAAATGAGCGGACGCGCCTCGGAGGCGCGTCAGGTAAGGCTCGACAGCCTGGGTTGGGCGCGATATGGCTTTGGCTCTGACGCAGAGGTACGCAAGCATTTGCAAGGCCTCGCATCTTTGGTGTCAGCGCAAGGAACAAAGCACCCATGATCATCATTGCCGCTTTTTTGCTGGGCGCGACTGTCGGTTGGATTCGCGCCACACGCCGCAATGGCAACCGGCTGGACAAGCTGCAATACGCCGCCGGGCACGCGATTTTCTTTACCATCGTCGGACTTTTCCTGACACTCGTGATCGACCGACTGGCCTGAGCCGATGTTCCTGCCGTTCTTTGAGACACTGCGCAAGGCCGGGATCCCGGTATCCTTGCGCGAATATCTGGGGTTTCTGGAAGGCATGGCGGCGGGTCTGGTGACCTATGACATCGACGGGTTCTATTACCTGGCCCGGACCGCGATGGTGAAGGATGAACGCCATCTCGACCGGTTCGATCAAGCCTTTGCCGAGGCGTTCAAGGGGTTGGAGGCGATTTCCGCCGATCAGGTTCTTGATGCGATTGATCTGCCCGGCGACTGGCTGAAAAAGCTGGCCGAAAAAACACTAAGCCCCGAAGAAATGGCCGAAGTGCAGGCCATGGGCGGGTTCGACAAGCTGATGGAAACGCTGAAAAAGCGGCTGGAAGAACAGAAAGGCCGCCATCAGGGCGGATCGAAATGGATCGGCACCGCCGGAACTTCGCCCTTTGGCGCCTATGGCTACAACCCCGAAGGCGTGCGCATCGGTCAGGACAAAAGCCGCCATCAACGGGCGGTCAAGGTCTGGGACAAACGCGAATTCCGCAATCTTGACGACACGGTGGAACTCGGTACCCGCAACATCAAGGTGGCGCTGAAACGTCTGCGCCGTTGGGCGCGCACAGGGGCGGACGACGAACTTGACCTGCCCGGCACCATCCGCGCCACGGCGGAACATGGTTATCTGGACGTGATCACCCGGCCCGAGCGCCACAACGCCGTCAAGGTGCTGCTGTTTCTTGATGTCGGCGGATCAATGGACCCGTTCATCCGGGTGGCGGAGGAATTGTTCAGCGCCGCACGAAGTGAATTCAAACATCTCGAATACTATTATTTTCACAACTGCCTTTACGAAGGCGTCTGGCGCGACAATCGCCGCCGCTGGGACCAGCAAATCGCCACATGGGACGTGCTGCGCACTTACGGTGCCGACTACAAATGCATTTTCGTCGGCGATGCTTCGATGTCACCCTATGAGATCGCCTATCCCGGCGGGGCCAATGAACATTGGAATGCCGAACCGGGCCAGACATGGTTGGCCCGCGCCCGCGAACACTGGCCGCACAATGTCTGGCTGAACCCGCTGCCAGAGGCGCAGTGGCAATACACGCAGTCGGTTGGCATGATCCGCGCGTTATTTGAAGGGGCGATGTTCCCGCTGACGCTCGAGGGCATCGGGCGGGCGATGAAGGCGCTATAGGGAATGGTTGTCATTTCACCATCCAGTCCTAAATTCGTGGTATGTTGAAACTTCTCCCCATTCTGCTGGCGCTCGGCTACGGGCTGATCATGTGGCAGTTTTCGGCCTGGCGCACCAAGCGGGAACTGGATGAAAAATCGACCCCTCTGGCCGATCCGGCATTGTTGGCAGTCACAGGGCGGCTGGCCAAGGCTCTGGGGTTGGCGCGGGTGCCGGTGCATATTTATGAAACCGATGTGGTCAACGGGTTGGCCGCCCCGGACGGGCGGATATTTCTGACACACGGGTTTTACGCGAAGTTCCATGAAGGTGCGGTGACGGCGGATGAACTGGCCAGCGTCATTGCCCATGAGCTGGGCCATGTGGCGCTTGGCCATTCGCGGCGGCGGATGATCGACTTTTCCGGCCAGAACGCAATCCGGGTCGTGCTGGCCACGGTTCTGGGGCGGTTCCTGCCGGGGATCGGTATTTATATCGCGGGGTTTCTGACCTCGCTTCTGGCGGCGCGGCTAAGCCGGCAGGACGAGTTCGAAGCGGATGAATGGGCCTCGGCACTGCTGATCAAGGCGGGGATCGGCACCGGACCGCAAAAGTCGCTGTTCGCAAAACTGGCAGGCCTGACCGGGTTGAAGGGAAAGGCACCACCGGCCTGGCTGATGAGCCACCCGAAAACCGACATTCGGGTGCGGGCGATCGAGGCCAATGAGGCGAAATGGCGGGCGAATGGGGGCGGACAGGTGTAATTCACCCGGACGTCCATTTGCCTACAGCTTGAAAAAACCGGAAACGCCCTGTCAGGCCATTTTTCTCAGGCCGCGCGAACGGGCGAGCAAACCGGCGCAGAGCCGCCCGAGCGTTAACGAGCAGGCCAGGGACTGGTCAAAATCGACCGGAAAGGATCAGCATAGCGGGCTTGATCAGGACGGATACCCCAGGTTTCAAGTATCTTTCAAACGGCTGGCACCGACGGTGAACTTCCTTTCGAAATCGACATCAATACAGATATCCTCTGCGCCCATCTCTTCACCGGCAGCAGTGCGGGTCGCCTGCGGGGGGGCGCTTGTCGCGTCCTTGGACCGCGTCACCTCATCGGTGAATCGAGCATCCCGATAAACACATTTCCCGTCACGGAACTGTGCAACGACTTCGAGCGAATCTGGGTCTGCAATCGTAACGGTGGGCACATTCTCGATGCATTCGGCTACCATATCGGCGGCACTATCCGTCTTTTCCAGGAAAACATCCGCGGGCCGATGCGCCTCCACATTGACGTTTTTGTAACGATTGAGTTGGCGCATACAGGCTGGATCGAGAATGGTGATCCTGCCATTCCAGCCAAAGGCAACCGTTTTGGGCCGTTGACCAAATGGGACGTCATTGTCGAGAAATTCGAAATGGACCTTTTGCCGTTCCTTGTTCACCCAGGAAAAGAATAATTGCGGCATCCCGGTATAGGCCTCGATATTGTGATAAAGCAGATCATCCACCGCCTTGTAACGACCCGTTTCAATGCCGCGCTTCCAGGCCCTTTCAACCGTTTCGGTTGGCGGCGTAATGATGAAAAACAAAAACACCGTATCGCCAAACCGGCTGAGCAGGCGCCCGTCGGAAACCTGGTTCGATGTGGATGAAAAGCTGTCGAACCGGAACCTGTCGATCAGCAGATGCGGCATTTCCTGCCGAATGGCCTTTTCCTCCATGTAGCGGTCGAGCTTTTTGTCGATGATCTCCAGTTCCTGTCCCGTTAGCATCGCCCCATATTTGAAATCCTCGCCGATGCTGCGATAGTCAAAGAGGTATTTGCGCCAGTAATCCGGGCTGATGAGGGCGAAATCCTGCCAGGCAATACCCAGGCGTTCGGCCAATTCACGTTGCAAGGGGCGTATCGTGCTTTTTCCCGCACCCGACGCCCCCTTGACGTTCATGATGAACGGTTTGACCTGATAGGGAAGCAGGCGGTACCCTTCAGCCTTGGCACCAGCCAGGATCAAGGGATGGATCAGGGTGCCGATCCGTCGGCTTCCGTAGGCATTGCAGACCCAGTTCGCGGCCAGCTTGATGATCAACTGCTTGTCCGCCAGAAGCCTGCCACGCTGGCCGACGATGCCGCCGACGATCATATGCAGTCCGGTCAGGCAGGAAAGTTGCAGATCATCTTCGGTATCGGCCATCGCCGCCGTCCATTCGGCCAGTGCGCGTATCTCTGGCAGGACGTCATCGGGCAAAGGCGCAGGCTTCTTGCCCAAAAGGCGGGCGATCAGCCCCGGCTTTGCCATGGTTCCCGGCACGACGGGTCGCGCGAAGATACCGCTTTCGAGAAGTTCACCAAGCGCCTTTTCCACGTCACGGCGAATTTCGGCAAATTCCTTGTCAAACTCTGCCATGCGCGGGGTCAAGTGGCGATCAATGATCCGCCCGACCATGCTGCGCAGGTTCAGTCCCAGCTCTTCGTAATTCGGACCGTCCGGCACGTAGAAATCGGCCGTGACCCGGATCAGAACTTCGTGGACGATCAACCGGCTGACCTTGAAGGCGGCCATATCCTGGGGTTTCAACCCACAAAACTCCGCTGCATCCTTCGCGTCGCGAAATCCGACATGCGCGTTTTCCGCGCGGTAAAGTGTGACTTCGGGCAATAGCCGACCCGGAATTTCCGAGGTCAGGCCGGGGTTCCAGGCATCGAAATGTTGATGTCTATCAATCAATCTTCGCCCTCAAACAGCCATGGCGACGTGAACCACGGCGGTCTTTCGCGTGGGCGACCCGGACCGACCGCAACACAAACCCTGAGATCGTGCTGCGAACCCGACCGGATCGCCGGTTTTTTCAGGCGCTTTTGGCCCCCGTACCACGATACTTATCCAGGATAAGTTTGAACGCTGGCAGCAGGATCAGGATGATGGCGATGACCGTGATAGGCCCTGCAATCGGCCGGTTGAGGAAGATCATCGGGTCACCCGAGGACAACAGCAGTGACTGGCGCAGCGTCGGTTCGGCAATCGGACCCAGAACGATGGCCAAAACAGCCGGGGCAAGTGGATAGTCGAACTTGCGCAGGAAGAACGCCGAGAGACCGAAAGCCAACATCAGCCAGACATCGTGCATGTCGTTGGTTGCCGCATATCCGCCGACAATCGACAGAACGAAGATCATCGGGGCCAGGATCGTGAATGGCATCCGCAGCATCCAGATGAACAGCGGGATGAACGACAGGTTGATGACCAGAGCAAAGAAGTTGGACACATAAAACGATCCAATCAAGCTCCAGACAAATTCCGGTTGATCCGTGAAGAGACGCGGGCCTGGGGTCAGCCCCCAGATAACCATACCGCCAAGCAAGATCGCCGTTGTCGGCGACCCAGGAA
>JBATDH010000017.1:0-27691 GCA_049663365.1 Albidovulum sp.
GTTGCAAGATATCTTTGGCCGCCGCCGGAATATTGGTTCCCGGCCCAAAGATCGCCTTCACCCCCTTCTTGTAGAGGAAATCGTAATCCTGCTGCGGAATGACACCCCCGCAGATGACCAGAATGTCACCGGCCCCGGCGGCGTTCAACGCCTCGACCAGCTTTGGTGCCAGGGTCTTGTGCCCCGCCGCCTGGCTGGAAATGCCGATGACATGCACATCATTGTCGATCGCATCCTGTGCAGCCTCTTCCGGGGTCTGGAACAAAGGCCCCACATCGACGTCAAAACCGATATCGGCGAAGGCGGTGGCAATCACCTTGGCACCCCGGTCATGGCCGTCCTGACCCATCTTGACCACCAGCATTCGCGGGCGGCGGCCCTCTTCCTCGGCGAAAGCCTCCACATCCTTCTGGATCGCGGCAAAGCCCGCGTCGCCCTCATAGGCCGCCCCATATACCCCAGCCAGGGTTTTCACCTCGGCCCGGTGACGGCCAAACACCTTTTCCATCGCCATTGATATCTCTCCTACACTCGCGCGGGCCCGCGCCGCCGCCACCGCCGCTTCCAGCAGATTGCCACCCTTTTCGGCCCGTCGTGTCAGTTCGGCCAAAGCCGCCTCGCACCCTGCGGCATCCCGCGTCGCGCGGATATGTTCCAGACGCGCGACCTGGGATTCACGCACCTTGACGTTGTCGACATCGAGAATGTCGATGGGATCTTGCTTGTCCAACCGGTACTTGTTGACGCCGACGACCACTTCTTCGCCCTTGTCGATCATCGCCTGTCGCCGCGCCGCACTTTCCTCGATCCGCAGTTTCGGCATCCCCGAGGCCACCGCCTTGGTCATGCCGCCCATCTCCTCGACCTCCTCGATCAGCGCCCATGCCATGTTTGCCAGTTCCGCCGTCAGGCTTTCGACGTAATAGGAACCCGCCAGCGGATCGACGACATGGGTAATTCCAGTTTCTTCTTGCAATATCAATTGGGTATTGCGCGCAATTCGCGCAGAAAATTCGGTAGGCAGCGCCATCGCCTCATCCAGCGCATTGGTATGGAGCGATTGCGTGCCGCCAAGCGCGGCCGACATCGCCTCATAGGCGGTGCGGATCACGTTGTTATAGGGGTCCTGTTCCTGCAAGCTGACGCCCGAGGTCTGGCAATGGGTGCGCAGCATCAGGCTTCCGGTCTTCTTGGCCCCGAACTCGGTCATGATCCGGTGCCAGAGCAGACGTGCGGCCCGCAGCTTTGCCGCCTCCATGAAGAAATTCATCCCGATGGCGAAAAAGAACGACAATCGCCCGGCAAAGGCGTCCACATCCATGCCCCGCGCAATCGCGGTACGCACATATTCGCGCCCGTCAGCCAGCGTATAGGCCAGTTCCTGCACCAGGTTCGCGCCCGCCTCTTGCATGTGATAGCCGGAAATCGAGATCGAGTTGAATTTCGGCATCTCGGCGCTGGTGTATTCGATGATGTCGGCGATGATCCGCATCGAGGGTTCGGGCGGATAGACATAGGTGTTGCGCACCATGAATTCCTTCAGAATGTCGTTCTGAATGGTGCCCGACAGATCGGCGCGTGCCACGCCCTGTTCTTCGCCTGCGACGATGAAGCTGGCCAGAACCGGTATAACTGCGCCGTTCATCGTCATGGAAACGCTGATCTTTTCCAGCGGAATGCCGTCAAAGAGAATCTTCATGTCCTCGACAGAATCGATCGCGACGCCGGCCTTGCCAACATCGCCGACCACGCGCGGATGATCGCTGTCATAGCCCCGGTGCGTGGCCAGATCGAAGGCGACCGACACACCCTGCTGTCCGGCGGCCAGATTCTTGCGGTAAAAGGCGTTGGATTCCTCGGCGGTGGAAAAACCGGCATATTGACGGATGGTCCAGGGGCGACCGGCATACATCGTCGCCCGTACGCCGCGGGTAAAAGGGGCAAGCCCCGGCAGCGTGCCCATATGGTCCAACGCCGCGGTATCGTCTGCCGTGTAAAGCGGTTTGACGCGGATACCCTCAAGCGTCTGCCATGCCAGATCGTCCGGCTTTCGGCCCTTGGTTTCCTTTTCTACCAATGCCGCCCAGGCTGCTGTTTTCTCTGTCATGATCCCTATCCTTCTTGCCGCCGTTCAGGACATTTCCCGTCTGAACATTCATCCCTTTGTTTTTCCGTGCATTCCGACCTATATCGGAGGAACAGGAGAAAACATGACCCGTGCCCTGATCCTTGCCTTTGCCTGCCTGATGCCAATGGCTTCAGTCGCCCAAACGACCCCGAGTGCAACGGCCATCGCCTTTACCCCGGTGACGGTGGCCGAAGTCACGCTGGAGGATTTTCTCTGGCTCAAGCGGCCTGTTGTGGTTTTCGCCCAAACGCCTGCCGATCCGGCCTTCGCCGAACAGATGCGCCTTCTGGAAGCGTTCTGGAGCGAGCTTGAGGACCGTGATGTGGTTGTCATCACCGACACCGATCCCGCCGCCAAATCGGCCATTCGCGAAAAGCTGCGCCCACGTGGTTTCATGCTGGTCCTGATCGGCAAGGACGGGCAGATCGTGCTGCGCAAACCCTTTCCCTGGGATGTGCGCGAGCTTAGCCGCGCCATCGACAAACTGCCCCTGCGGCGCGAGGAAATCCGTAACCGGCGGAATTGACGTTTCATGCGGATCATGTGCCCGCCTCAGTGATGCTCAGATGTGCATCCGGCGGCAATGTCGGCGCAAAGGCCCGCATTGCGTTGAGAACATCTGGAACGGAATCGGCGCTGGTGGCGTAAAAGCTGACGTCCCACCCCCCCAAGACACCCCAGTTTCCATCCATCGTCAGTTCCCCCAGCCGCACCCAATCGGGCCCGATGGCTGGCTGGAACCAACTGTCGTAAATCAACGCGGCCTGCACCCCATGTTCCTTGACCAGCGGATCGGCCCAGCCCTGCGGCGGCGCTTCGGGCGCGAAGAAAATGTGGCGCACCTCTTGCGATCCAAGCCCCCAGAGGTCGAGCACGAAATGATCGTTGCGCCAGGATACCCAGCCCAGATCATTGACCGCCACGGGGGCCTTCAGAAAGTCATGCACGAACCGCGCCGTCTGGGCCTGCTGCAAATGGATCGCGCGCGGGTTCCACAGGTAGTTGACAAACACCGCAGGCCAATACCCGACTGCCGCCGCGATCAGGGCCAGCCCGGCAAACCTGCGGACTTGCTTGGCCCCGGTTTCGTGTAGGGTGCCGATGGCGGGCGCGCACAGCATCAGCCCGGCCATCAGTGCTACGAGCATGTAATGTTCATACCGGTGCATCCAGCCGATCTGCGCGAACAAAAGGTGCGCCAGACCCGCTGTTGACAAAACCGCCAGCATCACCCCTTCAGGCCCCTGCCGCAGCCGCCGGAATACGATGGGCAGACCCCCCAGCACCACCACCAGCGCCGCCAGCACCTGTCCGGGCAAGGTTTCCAGGTTGTTCCAGAGCGTCGCCGCCGCCTTGGCCATCGGGCCCAACCCGTGCCCGACCAGCTCTCTCTTGGCCAGAATCGAACCGGGCAGCGGATCGAGCCCCAACTCGGTCAGAAAGACCGCGAAACCCGCCATCGGCAGCACAATCGCCGTGCCAATCGCCACACCGGCCTTGCCCCGCCCCTTGGCCATCAGCACCAGAACCACCAGCAGCGACAGCGCCAAACCCTCGGGCCGCAGCAATGGTGAAGCGATCAGCGCGGCGGCAAACCACACAGCAATGGTGCCTTGGGTCAAAAACCGCCAAAGCCCCAAAACCACCAGAAGACTGGCAAAGGCATGGGCGCTGTTTTCCATCCCGGTAAAGGCCACGCCGGGCATGTTCATCGCCAATGGTCCGGCCACGGCCAACGCTATCCCGACTGATCCGGCGAAACCGCCAAGCATGACAGACCGGCCCCACGCCCAGCCGCACCCGAGCAGCGCCAGAAAGTTCAGAACCAGCGGCAGCATCCGCTGAAACTCGGTTCCCGGATAGGGCACCAGCAACAGCGGCCAGATGATTGACGACGCCGCCGAGGCGGGAACGCCCGGATTGACGCCATAGGTGCCCTGACTGATGCCCTCGGCCATGGCCAGATGGATATAGACATCATCCAGCGGGTATTCGAACACCCCAGCATGTGCATAGGCAATCGCCTGCAACACCGCAAAGCCGAGGCCCGCAGACAGCAGCGCAAACCAAGCCAGCCTGTTGGACTGACCGGTCATGTCATTCGAATTCCATGATCACATCGTCAACCCGCAGGCTTGCCCCCGCCTCGGCATTGACCTTCCTGACCACGCCCTTTTTTTCGGCGCGCAGGATGTTTTCCATCTTCATCGCCTCGATGGTGGCCAGTGCCTGACCTTCCTGCACCTCCTGCCCTTCCTCGACACTGATCTTCACGATCAGCCCCGGCATCGGGCAGAGCAGGTATTTCGACGTATCGGGGGGCAGTTTTTCCGGCATCAGCTTGGCCAGTTCGGCCTGACGCGGGGTGCGCACATGTACCTTGAGGTCGGCACCACGGGTGCGCACGTTGAAACCCGAAGGGATTTTGGCCACTTTCAGAACCACCGCCGCACCATCCACATCCAGCCGTGCCAGGGGCTGGCCTGGCGCCCAGTCCGACGTGACGCGATGCATTTTGCCATCGGCAAATGTGACGGTTGCGCCATCCCGGTCGGCGGCGATGGACAGGGGAAACTCGCTGCCTTGCAGTGTCACCACCCAGTCTTCGCCGACATGGCGTTCATGGTTGTCCATCCGCCCGGTGATCCGGGTGCGGCGGATTTCGGCCACCCGGTTCATCGCGGCTGTCGCGGCTGCAATCTTGCGCAAAACCGCGTCCGACAGGACCGCGCCCTTGAACCCGTCGGGGTATTCCTCTTCGATGAAGGCTGTGGTGATATCACCCGACACAAAGCGCGGATGGTCCATGACGGCGGAACAGAATGGCAGGTTATGCCCTATGCCTTCCACCTCGAACGCATCGAGTGCCGCGCGCATTCCTTCGATTGCCTCGCCCCGCGTCGGGGCCCAGGTGCAAAGCTTGGCAATCATCGGGTCGTAATACATGCTGATCTCGCCGCCCTCATAGACCCCGGTATCGTTGCGCACGACGGTGGTGGCGCTGGCGGCTTCAACCGGCGGGCGATAGCGGGTCAGCCGCCCGATCGAGGGCAGGAATCCACGGTAAGGGTCTTCGGCATATAGCCGCGATTCCATTGCCCAGCCGTTGATCTTGAGATCATCCTGCGAGAAAGGCAGCTTTCCGCCATCCGCGACGCGGATCATCTGTTCCACCAGATCGACCCCGGTGATCAGTTCGGTCACCGGATGTTCAACCTGCAAACGTGTATTCATTTCAAGGAAGTAGAAGTTTTTCTTCGCGTCAACAATGAACTCGACCGTCCCCGCGGACGTATAGCCAACGGCCTTGGCCAGGGCCACGGCCTGTTCGCCCATCGCCTTGCGGGTCTTGGCATCAAGGAAAGATGACGGGGCTTCCTCGATCACCTTCTGGTTCCGGCGCTGGATCGAACATTCGCGTTCATGCAGATAGACGCAATTGCCATGCTTGTCGGCCAGCACCTGAATTTCGATATGGCGCGGCTGGGTGACGAATTTTTCGATGAAGATGCGGTCGTCGCCGAAGGAATTGGCGGCCTCGTTCTTGGACGACTGGAACCCTTCACGTGCCTCGTCGTCATTCCAGGCGATGCGCATCCCCTTGCCACCACCCCCGGCGGAAGCCTTGATCATCACCGGATAACCGATCTCGCCCGAAATCCTGACAGCCTCGTCCGCATCGGCGATCAGCCCCATATAGCCGGGCACAGTCGAAACCTTGGCCTCCATCGCGAGTTTCTTCGACGTGATCTTGTCGCCCATCGCCTCGATCGCCGGGCTGGGCGGGCCGATGAAGACCACACCTTCCTTTTCCAGCGCCTCGGCGAATTTCATGTTCTCCGACAGGAACCCATAGCCCGGATGCACCGCCTCGGCCCCAGTCTGGCGGATGGCATCCATGATCTTGTCGATGACGATATAGGACTGATTTGCGGGCGGGGGGCCGATATGGACCGCCTCATCGGCCATCTTCACATGCAGCGCATTGCGGTCGGCGTCTGAATAGACCGCAACGGTCTTGATGCCCATCTTCCGGGCCGATTTGATCACGCGGCAGGCAATCTCGCCCCTATTGGCGATCAGGATCTTTTTGAACATGGCTGTCCCTTTCCTTCTTCAAGCCGGGGTTGTTCCCCGGTCAAAACGACAAAAAAACCACCGGTGCGGATGGCACCGATGGTCTGAAAAACTGGATCAATGGGCGTTGATGCGGCCCGGCTCAGCCCATTACTGGCAAAGGTTGACGTCGTCGCAGAAGACGCCTGCTGCTCCGCCGACCAGCGCGCCGGTAAGGGCATTGCCACCCGTGACATCGGCGATGAGTGCACCGCCCGCAGCGCCCGCCAAGCCACGTTCGGTATCGTTTTCAAGACACCCCGACAGTGCCGCAATAATCGCAAATCCGATGATATATTTCGCAAACCGCATTTTTTTCTGCCTCCAGCAAGGTTTCTTATGAGACGAGAGTCTACGCTATTGTGCGGTGAGAGAAAGTGAATTCGGCGTGATTTTGCCGCATCGGCAGTCCTTCGCCGAACCGGACCCGACAAACACGACCTGACCCGCAAGGGGTCAGGCCGCTTAGAAGGGGAAGGGTAACGGTATTGACAATCAGAGGCGGTATACTTGCTGTTGGTTTTCGCCTCACCACCAGCATTGCCCAACTGATCCCATAACGCAAAGTCTATGTTTCCATGTTGGAAACATTCGGCAATTTCATGCCAATCGCCCCATATGCTGCGCGGGTTTACGCCGATTGTCATTCCTCGAACGCCTCCGGGAATGAAGCCTGCGCCTTGGCAACATCAATGCGCAACAACGCCTCATAGCTTTCGGGATCGAAATCGCTGGTAGCGGGCACCACTTCGCGGCCAAAAAGCCAGGACAACCGCCCGCCATCGAGATTGCCGCGTTCAAACGGTTCTGCGCCGAAATGCTCCCACAGACAGGCCATGAACACGAGGTCCGCCCGCCGGTCCACTGGTGCGCGGTCGCGGTAACGCTCGCGCGCAATAAGTCTGGTGGCACCCTTGGCATTGCCACGCCGGATCACAAACTGGAAATCAGTGCCCGAAAGCCGCCCCGGAAAGCCGCGATGTTTCAGCATGATACGCCCTCCGGCCTATCCGGACCGGCGTTTGCGACGGGCCCGCGCCCTGCGGGCCAGGTCCGTCGCGGCAATTCAGTGATATTTGCCGGTGAATACGGGCTCGGACGTAACTGGTTCTTCCATATAAACGACCTCTTCCTTGGCCGCACAAGCGGCGACAAAAGCAACAAGGACGCACGCGAAAAGCGCTTTTTGTGACATGGTCTGCTCCTGCTCAATGGGGCGTGGCCGCAGTTGTCTGCGATCCGACGCATCGGTTTTTTATTACGGGCCGCTGTGTCGCCGCCTTGCCCCATGATACCGCAGTCGATGCGCCCCGCCCACCGGGATACCGTCAAGATTGGCTGCTGTGGCGAGGTCGCATCAGTTGAATCCCTTTGTGACCACCCGCCCGCAAGATGTTGTGGACACATCAGAAAGCCTCCCAGATGCAGGTGCCGTCGGCGATGCTGTACGCCTCGAAATATTGGGTTGCCTCGGGGTCGGCGTCTCCGAAAGGCACCGCGCGGTCGGATAGCGAGATGACGACCTGCTGAATGGCCGGTCCGGATTGCGACACACGAGGCAGCGCGTAATGGGTGCAAAGATGGGCCATGTCCGCCTGTGCTGCCTCGGCCGAAATCGTGCCGCCCACGCGCGCGATGCCCGGCGCAAGAAACCGGAACCGCAGCGTCAGCCCTTCCGGTCCCGGCGCGGTCTGGACCGTGTCGATCAATGTCACGACCTGCCCCGACGGCACGGTCAAATCCGACGTTGGCTTTGGCCCATTTTCACGGGCACCGCCGGCTATCCTGACGAACACTGTCACTGCCACCACTCCTGCGAGCAATATACCTGCCGCACGTTTCATGCCCGTCGCATGGCCTTGTCGCTGGTCTCATTTTTCATCGTCACCATCCCGGCCTCGCCGCATATGCTTACAGGGGAATATTGTCGTGTTTCTTCCACGGGTTGGTCAGGCGCTTGCCCCGCAAGGACGCAAAAGCCCGCGCCAGCCGCTTGCGCGTTGAATGCGGCATGATCACTTCGTCGATGAACCCCTTTTCCGCCGCCACGAACGGATTGGCGAAACGGTCTTCATAGTCCTTGGTGCGCGCTGCGATCTTGTCCTTGTCGCCCAGTTCAGAACGGTAAAGAATTTCTGTGGCACCCTTGGCCCCCATTACGGCGATTTCCGCCGTCGGCCAGGCATAGTTGAAATCGCCGCGCAAATGTTTTGACGCCATGACGTCATAAGCCCCGCCGTAAGCCTTGCGGGTGATGACCGTCACCTTCGGCACCGTCGCCTCACCATAGGCAAACAAGAGCTTGGCACCATGCTTGATGACCCCACCGTATTCCTGGCTTGTTCCCGGCAGGAAACCGGGCACATCCACGAAAGTCAGGATCGGTATTTCGAACGCATCGCAAAACCGCACAAACCGCGCCGCCTTGCGCGAACTGTCGATGTCCAGACATCCCGCCAGCACCATCGGCTGATTGGCCACCACCCCCACGCTTTGGCCTTCAAGCCGGATAAAGCCGGTGATGATATTGCCGGCGAAATCCTTCTGGATTTCATAAAAGTCGCTTTCATCGGCGACCTTCAGGATCAGTTCCTTCATATCATAGGGCTGGTTCGGATTGTCGGGTATCAGCGTATCGAGACTATCCTCGATCCGCGCCACATCGTCGAAAAACGGCCGTGTCGGCGCGCGGTCGCGGTTGTTGAGCGGCAGAAAATCAATCAACCGCCGGGTTTCGAACAATGCCTCAACATCGTTTTCAAAGGCGCCATCGGCCACGCTCGACTTTTTGGTATGGGTCGACGCCCCGCCCAATTCTTCGGCAGTTACCACCTCATTGGTCACCGTCTTGACCACATCCGGGCCGGTGACAAACATGTAGGACGTGTCTTTGACCATGAAGATGAAATCAGTCATGGCGGGGGAATAGACGGCACCCCCGGCGCAGGGCCCCATGATCAGCGAAATCTGCGGCACGACGCCCGATGCCATGATGTTGCGCTGAAACACTTCGGCATATCCGGCAAGGCTGGCCACCCCTTCCTGAATACGCGCACCACCGGAGTCGTTGATGCCGATGACCGGCGCGCCATTGCGCATGGCCATATCCATGATCTTGCATATCTTTTGCGCATGGGTTTCGGAAAGCGATCCCCCGAAGACAGTGAAATCCTGCGAAAAGACATAGACCATGCGGCCATTGACCGTGCCCCAGCCGGTGACAACGCCATCCCCGGCGGGGCGGTCCTTTTCCATGCCGAAATCGGTACACCGATGGGCAACGAAGGTGTCGAATTCCTCAAACGAGCCTTCGTCGAGCAGCAATTCGACCCGCTCCCGCGCCGTCAGTTTGCCGCGCGCATGTTGTGCATCGACCCGGCGCTGGCCACCGCCTTGACGTGCCGTTTGACGGCGGGTTTCCAGTTCCCCCAGAATATCCTTCATGCGGCTTCCCTCCCCTTTGGCGTTTGGCCGGTATTGCGCCGGATTTTTTGCAACCTAACGCCGGACCTGGGCGTTTCCCAGAAGAATCCCGCATATTTGCAAATCAAGTTGATTTGCTGAATTTGCAATTGAAAATATGCAAACATTGATGGCCCGATGACTGCCCAGCTATGCCGGTTTGCGCATGGACAAGGCTTTGCCAGTCACGTTAAGGAGCATTCATGACATCGCTTCTCCGTGGCCGCTATCTTGACCGTGCCACACCCCCGCATATTTCGACCCTGATCGTGCTGACCGGCCTCGGCGCGATGTCGATGAATATATTCCTGCCGTCGCTGCCGGGCATGGCCGCCTATTTCAAGGCAGACTACGCGCTGATGCAGCTTTCCGTGTCGCTCTATCTGGCGGTCAACGCGGTGTTGCAACTCTTCATCGGCCCCATCTCTGACCGTTACGGCCGCCGCCCGGTTCTGCTGATCAGTCTGGCCATATTCTGCCTTGCCACACTTGGCTGCATTCTGGCCCCGACCGCAGGCATCTTTCTGGCCTTCCGCATGGCGCAGGCGGTGATTGTGGCCGGGCTGGTTCTGGGCCGCGCCGTGGTGCGCGACATGGTCCCGCAGGATCAGGCGGCTTCGATGATCGGCTATGTCACGATGGGTATGGCGGTGGTGCCGATGATCAGCCCGGCCATTGGCGGCCTGCTGGATCAAGCCTTTGGCTGGCATTCGACCTTCATTCTCTTGTTGGCGGCAGGGCTGGCCGTGCTATGGCTGACCTGGACCGATCTGGGCGAAACGGCGCAAAGCACGTCGGCCAGCCTGCGCGATCAGGTGCGGCAATACCCCGAACTCTTCGCCTCGCGCCGGTTCTGGGGCTACTGCCTGTCGGCCACCTTCGCCTCGGGCGCATTCTTTGCCTTCATCGGCGGCGCCCCCTTTGTCGGGGCGCAGGTTTACGGCCTCAATTCGGTTCAGGTGGGCCTGTGTGTCGGCGCACCCGCCTTAGGGTATTTCACCGGCAATTTCGTGTCCGGGCGCTACTCGGTCCGCATGGGGGTGAACTGGATGATCACCGTGGGGGCGGCTGTTTCGACACTCGGCATGATCATTCCCTTTGTTCTGGCCCTGATCGGGCCGCATGGGCCGCTGCTTTTCTTTGGCTCGGTCACACTGGTGGGGCTGGGCAACGGGATGCTGATGCCCAATGCCAATGCCGGAATGCTGTCGGTGCGCCCGCATCTGGCTGGATCGGCATCAGGCATCGGGGGCGCCATCATGATCTTTGGCGGCGCGATTTTGTCGGCCCTTGCCGGCTGGATGCTGGGGCCGGGATCCACGGCAATGCCACTGATCGTGATCATGCTGGTCTCTTCGGCACTGGCACTTGTGGCGATCCTCTACACGATCCTGCGCGAACGGAAGCTTGCGCGCAGTTGAAAGTCCGCGCCAATCCTGGCGTTGAGCCGACAAATTAATGCTCCCTTGCTCCGCGCTTTGCAAACTGGCAATCTAGCCGTTGCAAATCTGGCAAGGGACTTAGCGTATTGGCGATCCAGAAACTCTATGCCGGGGCCAAACTGCGCGAACTGCGCGGACGGCTCGGCCTGACCCAAAAGGATTTCGCCGCCAAGCTGGGGGTGTCACTGCCCTATCTCAACCAGATGGAGAACAACAACCGCCCGGTTTCTTCGGGTGTGATGCTGGGGCTGGTTCAGGAATTCGGCTTTGACGTGACCGAACTCAGTTCGCGCGATACGGAACGGCTGGTCTCGGACATGCGCGAGGCATTAGCCGATCCGGTTTTTTCCGGCACAACGCCGCCCCTGCCCGACCTGCGCCTGACCGCCTCGAACGCCTCTGCGCTGGCGCGCGCCTTTCTGGAACTGCACAGCGCCTATCGCCAGACCCATGAACGTCTGGCCTCGCTCGACGAAGCACTGGGCCGCCATGGCGGCCCGGTCGCGGCCTCGCCCTGGGAGGAGGTGCGCGATTTCTTTCACTACTGCGACAATTACATCGACGCCGTTGACCGCGCCGCTGAACGGTTTTCCACTTTCGACGACAGCGGATTGTCGCCAGTGGACCGGGCCCGCACCCTGCTGGAAGAGATGGGGGTGAAACTATCCTTTGACGAAAATTCCCCCATTCGCACCCTTTCGGGAAAATCACTGGTTCTGGCCAACAATTCCGGCGGCCCGACGCAGCGTTTCCAACTGCTGCATCAGGTGGCTCTCCTGACCCAGAACGATCTTCTTGAGGCGACGCTAGACCTTGCGCGGTTTCAATCCGACACCGCGCGGGCCATCGCCAAGATCGGCCTGGCCAATTATTTCGCCGGGGCGGCACTTTTGCCTTACCGCGCCTTTCTGGAGGCCGCCGAACAGACCCGCCACGATCTGGAGCGGCTTGCCGACCGGTTCGGCGCCTCGATCGAACAGGTCGCCCACCGGCTGTCAACGTTGCAAAGGCCGGGGCTGAAGGGCATTCCGTTCTTCTTTGTTCGTGTCGATCAGGCTGGCACCATCACCAAACGGCATTCCGCCACGCGGCTGCAATTTGCCCGTTTCGGTGGGGCCTGTCCGCTTTGGAATGTCCATTCCGCCTTTGAAACGCCGGGGCGGTTCTTGCGCCAACTGGCGGAAACCCCAGATGGCGTGCGCTATCTCTGTCTGGCGCGGGACGTGTCGAAATCGGGCGGCTCGTTCAATGCACCGGTGCGGCGCTTTGCCATCGGGCTTGGCTGCGAGATCAGCCATGCCAAAGGGCTTGTCTATGCCGATGACCTTGATTTGGGCAACGCCAGCGCCTTCGAACCTATCGGCATTTCCTGCCGCATCTGCGACCGCAAGGATTGCCACCAACGATCGGTCCCGCCGCTGGAACGACGCCTGCGCATCGACCCCAACCGGCGCGGCCTGCTCCCCTATGAAATCGACTGAGACATCCGCAGATGCGCCACAGCGCGCAGTTATTACGCCCGCGCCAGCATTCGCGCGATGTCGTCCTTCAGCGCGGCCCGCTGTTTGCGCATATCTGTCTCGACCGACGCCGCCACTGGTTCCACCCCGGTTTCAGCCCGGTGAATAGTACGGTTGATCGCATGATATTCATCCGCCAACCTGGCAAAATGGGCGTCTGATTCCTTCAAACGGTGGATCGCATCGGTCTGGGCAGGAAATTCTTCGGCAAGTTCGTGGGGGGTGTGCGACATTGATTGCTTCCTTTGTCTGGCTCCTGTCCCTGCCTATCGCCTTGACGGGGCATTGGCTTTGACTTCGATCATCCCCAAACGCGGATTTGCCCCACGACGCGAACAGACGGCAAAGCGGCGGCATCGCGCTTGCACTTGCGCGTCGATGCGACCAAGTTGCGCGTCAATCCAACCGCCGCCAAAAGTCGCAACATGATCCTTCTCGAAAACGGCCCCCAAGGCAAAGCGGCGGTCTTTGATGCCCCGAAGGCCGTGATCCGGGCCGATACGGTCGCCGAGGTCGTCGGCGCACTGGACGAAATCGATGCGGCGCTGGCCGCTGGGCAGTGGATCGCCGGCCTGGCGAGTTATGAGCTGGGTTATGCGTTCGAGCCACGGCTCGCGCCGCTGATGCCACCGGGCCGGGACATGCCGCTGCTGGCTTTCGGCGTCTATGACACCCCGCTGCCTGCTGATGCCGCCCTGACCCGTGCCGCAACCGAAGCCGCAACCGCCCGCCTGACCGCACCCACCGCCGGTTGGGACGCGCGCGCCCATGCCCGCGCCATGGCCAAGGTGCTTGGCTACATCGCCGCGGGCGATATCTATCAGGTCAATCTGACCCTGCGGATGCGGGCGGAATACAGCGGTACGGCGCTGGGGCTTTACGCCGCGCTGCGCGCCCGTCAACCTGTCGGCCACGGCGCTTTTGTTGATCTGCCGGGCGTGGCTAAAATCATCTCCCGCTCGCCCGAGCTGTTCTTTGCCACCGATGCGGAAGGTCGCATTGAAACCCGCCCGATGAAGGGCACGGCCCCGCGCGCAAGCAACCCCGCCCATGATGCGGCGCTGCGGATGGAGCTACAGGGAAGCCTCAAGAACCGCGCTGAAAACCTTATGATCGTTGATCTTTTGCGCAATGACATAGCACGCATCTGCACTGTCGGATCGGTGCGTGTGCCTGAGCTTTTCGCCATCGAATCCTATGCGACCGTGCATCAGATGGTGTCGCGGGTGACGGGACAACTGGTGGCAGATACCCGCGCATCCGATATCTTTCGCGCGCTCTTTCCCTGTGGCTCGATCACCGGCGCGCCAAAAATCCGCGCGATGGAGATTATCCACGACCTTGAGGACACGCCCCGCGGCATCTATTGCGGCAGCATCGGCTGGATGGCCCCGGACGGATCAAGCGCGTTCAACGTCGCTATCCGCACCCTGACATTGCTGGCGGACAAGCATGTCGAATTTGGCGTCGGCGGCGGCATCGTCGCGGATTCGACCGCAGCCGGAGAATATGAGGAGGCGCTGTGGAAAGCCCGATTTGCCCATCTGGCACCCGTCTGATCGAAACCCTGAAATGGGACGGCGCGAAGTTTGTTCGGCGCGACCGGCACCTCGCGCGCCTGCGCGCCAGTGCTTTGGCCCTCGGCTTTGCTCTCGACGAGGCCGCCTTGGCCGCCGCCCTGTCAGGCATCGGCGGCAGCGAACCCCGGCGTGTGCGTCTGACGCTTGGCATGACTGGCGACTTTGAGATGACATCAGCCTCCCTCGGCACCAATGCTTCGGAATGGCGCGCCACCCTTGCCAAGGACCGCTTATGTTCCGACGACCCCCTCCTGCGCCACAAGACCACCGAGCGAAAACTTTACGACCGGACGCGGGCGGCACTTCCCGGCGGCATGGACGAAGCGCTCTTTGCCAATGAACGCGGCGAGATTTGCGAAGGCACCATCACCTCGGTCTTTTTCGATATCGGTCAGGGGCTTGCCACGCCGCCCCTGCGCTGCGGCTGCCTGCCCGGCGTTCTCAGGGCCGAAATGCTCGACAGCGGCACCTGCCATGAGGCGGAAATCCACCTCCAGGACCTGCACCGGGCAAAACTCTGGCTGGGCAATTCTCTGCGCGGGCTGATCCCCGCCCGCATGACACCCTGATCAGCCGCTTCTTCTGTTGAAAAATACCTTGGGGGTCCGGGGGTAAAACCCCCGGCCGATGCCGCATTCCTACCGCTGCGCCTCGCGCCAACGCGGGCTGTTCCACGGTGCCAGGTTTGACGGTGCCAGCATGCCGCGCCCCAGAATGTGATCGGCGGCCTTTTCGCCCACCATGATCGACGGGCCATTGAGGTTGCCATTGGTGATGCGCGGAAAAATGGAACTATCGGCCAGGCGCAACCCATCCACCCCAATCACCCGGCATTCGGCGTCAACCACGGCCATCTTGTCATCGCGCCGCCCCATCCGCGCCGTGCCGCAGGGGTGATAGGCGCTCTCGGCGTGTTCGCGGATAAAGCCGTCGATCTCATCGTCGCTCTGAACGCCCGCTCCGGGTTGGATCTCGTGCTTCACATAAGGCTTGAACGCCTCCTGGCCGAATATTTCGCGGGTCAGGCGGATGCAGTTGCGAAACTCTGCCCAATCATCGGGATGCGACATGTAGTTGAACCGGATCGCCGGGTCCGCCGTGGGGTCCGCCGACCGCAATGTCACCGCGCCGCGTGACTTGGACCGCATCGGCCCGACATGGGCCTGAAACCCGTGCCCTTCAGCCGCGGCCCTGCCGTCATAGCGCACGGCTATGGGCAGGAAATGATACTGGATGTCGGGGTATTCCACGCCTTTGCCCGAGCGGATGAAAGCGCAGCTTTCAAACTGGTTTGAGGCACCCAAGCCCCCCCCGGTCAGCAACCACTGCGCCCCGACCCAGGCCTTGCCCCAGAGGTTCCAGTATTTGAACAGCGTGATTGGCTGAAGCGAGGCAAACTGCATGTAGATTTCCAGATGGTCCTGCAAATTGGCCCCCACACCGGGCCGGTCTGCAACGGTCGCGATCCCGTGTTCGGCCAGATGCGCGGCAGCACCGATGCCCGACAACATCAAAAGCTTTGGCGAATTGATGGCAGAGGCGGCAAGAATCACCTCGGCGCGCGCCGAAATCACCGCGACCTTGCCGCCGCGCTCCACCTCGACCCCGACGGCGCGCCCCTCCTCGATCACCACACGCCGCGCCAATCCCCGCACCAGCGTGCAGTTTTCACGTTTCAACGCAGGGCGCAGATAGGCATTGGCCGCCGACCAGCGCCGCCCGCGCCAGATCGTCGCCTCCATCGGGCCGAAACCTTCCTGTTTTTGGCCGTTGTAATCGGCCGTCACCTCATACCCGGCCTGCCTGCCGGCCTCGACAAAGGCATGAAACAGCGGGTTTCGGCGCAGCCCGCGCGAAATATGCAAGGGTCCGTTTGACCCCCGGAAATCATCGGGATCGCCGCCATGCCAGGTCTCCATCCGCCGGAAATAAGGCAGCACATCGGCATAAGCCCAGCCATCCGCACCGACCTCAACCCAATGGTCGAAATCCTTCGCGTGGCCACGCACATAGACCATGCCATTGATCGAGGATGATCCCCCGATCACCTTGCCGCGCGGTGTGGCCAGCCTGCGTCCACCCAGATGCGGTTCAGGTTCCGACTTCAGCCCCCAGTCATAAAGCGGCATGTTCATCGGGAAAGAGAGCGCCCCCGGCATCTGGATGAAGGGCCCCGCATCGGTTCCGCCAAATTCGATGACGATGACGTTCTTGCCCGCCTCTGACAGCCGGTAAGCCATGGCGCAACCCGCCGACCCGGCGCCAACGATCACATAATCCGCCTGCATCTCCACATTCATCGGCGGTCCTCCCGGCCCTGCTCCAACTCGCGTTCAAGATAGGCCATGGCGATCGTCGCGGCGGCATGACCATCGGGGCTGCCGCCCTTCAGCGCCTCGCGGATATAGACACCGTCGATCATTGCCCCCAGACCTTGCGCCACCGGCGCTGCACGCTCGCCGATCAGCGGGCGCAGTGCGTGCAGAAGGTTCGACTGCAATCGCCCCTGATAGATGCCCAAAAGCCGCCTTGCGGCGGGCACCGTCTGGGCCAGCACATAGAAATTGAGCCAGGCCCCGATCACTTCGCGGCGAAAACTGCCAGGGCCAAAACTGGCGCGCACGATCGCCGTCAACCGGCCACGCGGCCCTTCGGCTGCGGCCAGCGCGCCACGGATTTCAGCCCCATAAAGGGTCAGGATATGGCGCATGGCGGCCAGAAAAATCTGTTCCTTGGACCCGAAATAATGATGCGCAAGCGCCGATGACATCCCTGCCCGCTTGGCGATCTGGCTGACCGTTACATCAAGTGACCCGGCCCGGCCGATCTCGGATATCGTCGCCTTGACCAGCGCCGCGCGTCGGATCGGTTCCATTCCGATTTTTGGCATCGTGCTACCCCCGCGATTGTTCGTGGATTTTTCGCTACATGATTTTTTATTGACGCGTCAATCAAGAAAAAACTATCTTGCCCGCGCAAAGCGCCTTTGCCGATGGCCCGACATGGACTAGGCTCCGGTAAGACGCGTCAAAAAAACAGGGAGAATGAAATGTCACTGACCACCAAACTTCGCAATTCACTGCTGACCGGTGTGGCCATCGCCGCCGCTGCCCCTGCCCTTGCGGCAGGCTGCGACAAGGTGATCTTTTCCGATGTCGGCTGGACCGACATCACTGCGACCACCGCCGCCACGACGCTCGTGCTGGAAGCGCTGGGATATGAGACGGAGACCAAAATCCTCTCGGTTCCTGTCACCTATACCGGCCTTGCGCAGGGCGATGTCGACGTGTTTCTGGGCAACTGGATGCCGACGATGGAGGCCGATATCGCCCCTTACCGCGACGCGGGCACGGTCGAAACCATCGGCATGAACCTGGCCGGGGCAAAGTACACGCTGGCCACCAATCAGGCCGGGGCCGATCTGGGTATCGACGATTTCGGCAATATCGCCGCGCAGAAGGACGCGCTGGACGGCAAAATCTACGGGATCGAGCCCGGCAATGACGGCAACCGCCTGATCATCGACATGATCGCGGCGGGGCAGTTCGGGCTTGACGGGTTCGAGGTGATCGAAAGCTCCGAACAAGGGATGCTGGCACAGGTCGCCAATGCCGATGGCGACGGCAAACCGATTGTGTTTCTTGGCTGGGAACCGCACCCGATGAACGCCAATTTCAAGATGACTTATTTGTCGGGTGGCGATGATGTCTTTGGCCCCAATTTCGGCGGTGCCGAAGTTTATACCAATACCCGCGCCGGCTATGCCGCCGAATGCCCCAATGTCGGCAAGCTGCTGTCCAATCAGCATTTCACACTGGCCATGGAGAACGAGATCATGGGCAAAATTCTCAATGATGGTGCCGATCCGCGCGACGCGGCCAAGGCCTGGCTTGCGGCCAATCCTGACACGCTCGGGCCCTGGCTTGACGGCGTGACGACCAAAGACGGCGGCGATGCAATGGCTGCTGTCAAAGCCGCGCTGAACTGATCGGTAAGGATGCCCGAAGGGGAAAATATGCGACAGGTGGCCGGGACCAGACCCGGCCACTCTTTCTGCGGCAACGGGGGACGCGGATATGGAATGGCTGACCGACAACAAACTGCCAGTGGGCAAGGCCGCCAAATCGGTGTTCGACTGGCTCAAGGACAATGCCGAACCGCTTTTCGACGCCATGTCGACAGCGATGAAATGGCTGATCGAGGCGATCCTGTGGGTTCTGCAAACGCCCCATCCGCTGGTCATTATCGCCGCATTCATCGGCCTTACCTGGTTTTTGCAGCGTAGCTGGAAAACCTGCCTTCTGGTGTTTCTTGGCTTCCTCTTCATCCTCAATCAGGGCTATTGGAAGGAAACCACGCAAAGCCTGACGCTGGTCCTGTCCTCCTGTGTCGTCTGCATGGCCGTTGGTGTGCCCATCGGTATCGCCATGGCGCACCGGCCCAAGCTTTACGCATGGACAAGACCCATTCTTGACCTGATGCAGACACTGCCGACCTTCGTCTACCTGATCCCGGCCATCGTCTTTTTCGGCATCGGCATGGTGCCCGGCCTGATCGCCACGGTGATTTTCGTGCTGCCCGCGCCGATCCGCCTGACCCATCTCGGGGTTTCCTCCACCCCCCAGCCGCTTCTCGAGGCTGCGACCGCCTTTGGCGGCACTGCCCGCCAGACGCTGTGGAAGGTGGAACTGCCCTATGCCCTGCCGCAGATCATGGCGGGGCTGAACCAGACCATCATGCTGTCGCTTTCAATGGTGGTCATCGCCGCGCTGGTCGGGGCCAATGGCCTTGGCGTGCCGGTGGTCCGCGCGCTCAACTCGGTCAACACGGCCCTGGGGTTTGAGTCCGGTTTCATCATCGTCGTGGTGGCCATCATCCTTGACCGGATGCTGCGGATAGGAGAGGCGAAATGAGCGTCGCCGTCGAATTCAACAAGGTCAACATCGTCTTTGGCGATCATCCCAACCGCGCCTTGCCCTTGATGGATGCGGGTAAATCCCGGCAGGAAATCCAGCAGGAGACGGGACAAATCCTGGGCGTTCACGATTGTTCGCTGACTGTCGAGACCGGCGAAATCCTGGTCCTGATGGGCCTCTCCGGGTCTGGAAAATCCACGCTTTTGCGCGCGGTCAATGGCCTGAACCCGGTTTGCCGGGGGGCTGTGACGATCCATGACGACGGCTGGTCCTGCGAAGTGGGCAGCGCCAGCACCCCTGACCTTTTGAAGGTCCGCCGCGAATGCGTTGCCATGGTGTTTCAGCAATTCGGGTTATTGCCCTGGCGCACGGTGCGTGAAAACGTCGGGCTTGGGCTGGAACTCGGTGGTCAAAGCGCCACTCAGCGCCGCGCCAAGGTTGACGAGCAACTGGAACTCGTGGGGCTGATGGACCGCGCCGACGCCAAGGTGGGCGAGCTTTCCGGCGGGATGCAGCAACGCGTGGGCCTTGCCCGCGCCTTTGTGACCGAAGCACCTATCCTCTTGATGGACGAACCGTTTTCGGCGCTCGATCCGCTGATCCGCACGAGGCTTCAGGACGAATTGCTGGAACTTCAGTCAAAACTCAAACGCACGATCATCTTCGTCAGCCACGACCTTGATGAAGCCTTCAAGATCGGCAACCGCATCGCCCTGATGGAAGGCGGACGCATCGTGCAATGCGGCACCGCGCGCGAAATCATCGCCCGGCCCGCCTCGGGCTATGTTGCCGATTTCGTCGCCCACATGAACCCGCTAGGGGTTCTGCGCGCCAGCGACATCATGCAGCCCGCCCCTGCCCGCGCGCCCAACACGCCGGAAATCCACCCAGACGCGCCAATTCGCGACGTGATGGAATTGCTGCGCAAGGAACCCGCCGTGGCGGTCACCGATGGCGGAAAAACGCTGGGGCGGATCACAAGGGAAAGCGTGATCGGGCGACTGCTCGACCCCAGAGGGTAATGCCGATTTTGCCTACCCCGTGGAACACCGCCGCACATGGAGCGCATCAGGCACCAGATTGCCGCCGATTTTGCATTACCGAAACGTATTCGGGCGTACGTTTCTAAAGCTGGGCGGCCACATCCTCGGGAATATCGAAATTCGCCGTCACGGTCTGAACGTCGTCATCATCCTCGATGGCATCAATCAGTTTCATCAACTTGGTGGCAGTTTCCAGATCGACCTCAGTGCGGTTCTGCGGTCGCCACACAAGCTTGGCCTCTTCGGATTCGCCCAATGCCGCCTCAAGCGCATCCGACACCGCTGACAGATCGGTGTCGGCACAATATATCCAGTGGCCCTCATCGTCGCTTTCGACATCCTCGGCCCCGGCTTCGATCGCGGCCATCATGACAGTATCGGCATCGCCCGCCGAGGCCGGATACGTGATTTCGCCCACCCTGTCGAACATGAAGCTGACCGATCCGGTGGTGCCCAGGTTGCCACCTGACTTGGCAAAATAGCTGCGCACATTCGACGCCGTGCGGTTCACGTTATCGGTCATCGTCTCGACAATGACGGCGATGCCGTTGGGCCCGTAGCCTTCATAGCGGATTTCCGAATAGTCGTCGCCTTCCCCGGCAATGGATTTCTTGATCGCGCGGTCAATCACATCCTTGGGGCAGGAAACCGCCTTGGCGGCCTTGACCGCCAGTCGCAGGCGCGGGTTCTTGTCGGGATCTGGATCGCCCATCTTGGCGGCAACCGTGATCTCTTTTGCCAGTTTGGAAAACAGTTTAGAGCGTGCCGCATCCTGGCGCCCCTTGCGGTGCTGGATGTTGGCCCATTTCGAATGGCCTGCCATGACCTTTTCTCCGTCCGGTAAATTTAGCTTCGCGCCTCTATATGTCACGCCATGGTAGGGCCGCAAGCCTGCGCAGGGCTTGTAAATCAGCGAAACCCGCGTTCAATTGGCCGGGAAAGGCGGACATCCCCATGACCAATGAACAGATCATCCTTTTCGCGATTTTCGGAGCTGTCTTCGCCGCCCTGATATGGGGACGCTGGCGTTATGACATGGTGGCCTTTACCGCGCTGATGATTGCGGTGGTGGCGGGCGTGGTGCCGACCAAGTCGGCATTCGAAGGCTTCGGCCATCCGGCAACATTGATCGTCGCCCTGGTTTTGGTCGTCTCCGCCGGATTGACGCGCGCAGGTGCCGTGATGCTGATCACCCGCACGATGGTCGATACGGGCCGCAGCCTTGGCGCCCATATCGCCGTCATGGGCGTTGTGGGCGGCGTCTTGTCGGCCTTCATGAACAACGTGGCGGCGCTTGCCCTGCTGATGCCCGTCGATGTGGCCAGCGCCAAAAAGGCCGGGCGCGCGCCGGGTCTGTCATTGATGCCGTTGTCTTTTGCCACCATCCTTGGGGGTATGGCCACGCTGATCGGGACACCGCCCAATATCATCATCGCCGCTATTCGCCAGGAATCCCTGGGCGAAAGTTTCGCCATGTTCGATTTCGCCCCTGTCGGCGGCGTTGTCGCGCTGGCAGGACTGGCCTTTGTGGCGCTGATCGGCTGGCGGCTTATTCCTGCGCCAGCCAGCAACGGACCCGGCAAGGACGAACCGGCCTATATCGCCGAATTGACTGTGCCGGAAAAATCCGCCCTCGTCGGCAAGACCGTCGGCGACATTTACGATGAAGGCGACCGCGCCGATGTGGTGTTGATGCAATTGGTACGCGACGGCAAACGCCTCAGCAATCCTAGGCGGGCGACAGAGATTCTGGCGGGCGACACGCTGGTGCTGGAAGCCTCGGCCGAGGCGCTGGATGAGTTCCGCTCAACGCTGAAACTCGATTTTGCCGACCCGAAGCGCAAGGACTATGTCAGCGCCGAAAAAGCCGGGCTGGTCATGGTCGAGGCCGTGGTGCCGACGACCGCGCGCATCCGCGGCAGAACGGTCGAAGCCGTCGGCCTGGTCTGGCGGCAACGCACCGTGCTCTTGGGTATCTCGCGGCGGGGCAAGCGGGTTTCAGGCAGCCTGCGCAAGGCCACGATACGGGCGGGCGACATCCTGTTGTTGCTGGCCCCGGCGGAATCCAGCGAAGATGTCATCGACTGGCTCGGCTGTCTGCCACTGGCCGATCGCGGGCTGGCGATGACAAAATATGAAAAAACCTGGCCCGCGATTGGTATTTTCGCCGGAGCCGTCGCCGCCGCCAGCCTGGGCTGGGTCTATCTTCCGGTGGCACTTGGATTGGTGGTCGTCGGGTATGTGCTGACGAAAGTCCTGCCATTGGCCGAGCTTTACGACGGCATCGAATGGCCGGTGATCGTGCTGTTGGGGTCGATGATCCCGCTGGGGGCGGCACTGGAATCATCAGGGGGCACCCAGTTGATCGCGGGGGCCCTGGTCCATATGACCGCCGGGGCACCGGCCTGGGTTGCGCTGCTGGTGCTGATGGTGGTGACCATGACACTGTCTGATGTGCTCAACAACACAGCCACGGCGATTGTGGCGGCGCCGGTCGGCATTTCCATGGCCCAAAGCCTCGGGGCATCGCCGGACCCGTTCCTGATGGCGGTGGCCGTAGCCGCTTCTTGCGCGTTCCTGACCCCCATCGGGCACAAGAACAACATGCTGATCCTCGGGCCCGGCGGCTATCGGTTTGGCGACTACTGGCGCATGGGCCTGCCGCTGGAGATTCTGGTTGTGGCCGTCGGGTTGCCGATGATCCTGCTGGTCTGGCCCTTGTAGGCGCTGCGGCAAAATCCAAAGTTGCCGCAGATTGTTTTATCGGTGCAGCAGGACCGCCGCCAGAAAGCCGTCAGAGCCCTTTTGAGCGGTAACTGGCAGCGACGCGTTCAATGGCCACGATATAGGCCGCCATGCGCATGTCGGTCACGTCATTGCGGCTGTGCCAGACGTCGCTGATCGACTGATAGGCGGCGCGCATCGTGTCATCGAGCCCGGAACGGACCAGTTCCAGCTCGCCCGCGCCGCGCAGATACTTGTCCTTGAAACCCGGTGACAGGGTCCAGCCCAGACCCTTGTCAGATGAAAGCCGCTCCAGCTCATCTATCAAGAGCTGGTGGCGCCCTTCTTCCTGGCGGCGCTGCATACGGCCAAACCGGATATGGCTGAGGTTCTTGACCCATTCGAAATAGGAAACCGTCACACCGCCGGCATTGGCGTAAAGGTCAGGAATGATCAGTGTGCCCTTGTTGCGCAAAATTTCGTCTGCACCTGCGGTGATCGGGCCGTTCGCCGCCTCGATGATGACCGATGCCTTGATTTGTTTGGCATTGGCGAGGTTGATGACGCCTTCCATCGCGGCGGGAATGAGAATGTCGCATTCTTCTTCCATAAGTTTCGCACCATCGGCCACATGTTTGCCCTCGGGGCAACCGGCGACGCCGCCATGGGCGCGCATCCAGTCGAAAACCGCCTGAACATTCAAGCCATTGGGGTTCCACAACCCGCCATCGCGTTCGATGATCCCGGTGATAATGCTGCCGTCTTCGGTCGACAGAAACTGCGCTGCATGATAGCCGACATTGCCCAGCCCCTGAACGATGACCCGTTTGCCATCGAGCGTTCCGGAAAGACCGGCAATCTCCACATCTTCGTGATGACGGAAGAATTCACGCAACGCATACTGGATGCCGCGTCCTGTCGCCTCGGTCCGGCCCTGGATCCCGCCCGCATTGGTCGGCTTGCCGGTGACGCAGGCCGCGCCATTGATATCGGTGGTGTTCATGCGCTTGTACTGATCGACAATCCAGGCCATTTCGCGTTCCCCCGTGCCCATGTCGGGGGCAGGCACGTTCTGGGCCGGGTTGATCAGATCGCGCTTGATCAACTCATAGGCAAAGCGGCGGGTAATCAGTTCCATCTCATGTTCGTCATATTCACGCGGATCAATGCACAGACCCCCCTTGGAGCCCCCGAAAGGCGTTTCCACCAGCGCACATTTGAAGGTCATCAGCGCGGCCAGAGCCTCGACTTCATCCTGATTGACGCTAAGGGCAAAACGGATGCCGCCCTTGACCGGTTCCATATGTTCGGAATGAACCGACCTGTAACCGGTGAAAGTCTGTATCTTGCCGCGCAGCCGCACACCAAAGCGAACCGTATAGGTCGAGTTGCAGACCCTGATCTTCTCTTCCAGGCCTGGGGAAAGGTCCATATGTGCAACGGCCCTGGTGAACATCAAATCCACAGACTCCCGGAAGCTCGGTTCACCCATGACGGTCATTTTAATCCTCCCTGAATGCTTTCCGGCCCGAATTTTTTGCCGGTGCGCGTGCCTTGCCACAAGGGCTCTGAACCCGCCTGCGATGGCGACGCTACGGGTACTTGGTTAACAGACCGACAATTAAACACAAAGCAGTTTTGCTGGCCCGAAAAACCGAACGCCAGATCGCTTGCGCGCGCTCCAAGACTCAGCGCAGTTGGGCCATGCCGCGATTTGATATCCCGGCGGACACCGCAAGACCGGATTACTGTCTACGATTCCACAACGATCCGGCAGCAAACCGCCCATCGTCTTTGATACATCCACGCACTTTGGTGTTTTTCGGCTTTGCCACATTTTCGCCGCAAGTTCTGCCCTAGTTTCGCCGCAAGTGGGAAAGAGAAGTCTTTGGACGTCCGTGTGCCTTTTGGATCTGCCCGAAAGCCACACATCGATGAAAGGGTGAGTGATGACGCGTTTTGCTGCTATCATGAATAGAACTATCGACGCCGCAGAAGGCAAAACCGGAAGGTTTCAGGGTGCAGTCAAACGTTTCCGGCGCGAAGAAGACGGCTCGCTTCTGATCTTTGGCCTTTTTTGCTTTATCATGATGCTGCTTCTGGCGGGCACTGCGCTTGATCTGATGCGTTTTGAAGAACGCCGCACGACGCTGCAAAACACCATCGACCGCGCCGCGCTGGCTGCCGCTGACCTTGATCAGACCTTGCCGCCCAAGGATGTTGTGCGCGACTATTTCATCAAGGCGGGCCTTACCCCCCCGCTGGATAGCGACATCACCGTTACCCAGGGCAACATCGGCGATTTCCGCAAGGTGGAAATCTCGGTTGCCGAAGTCATGCCCACCTGGTTCATGAACATGGCCGGTATCGACATTCCAAGCCTGAACACAACAGCCGCCAGCGCCGCCGAAGAAAGCGTGGGCCAGATCGAGATTTCGCTGATTCTCGATGTGTCGGGTTCGATGAACAGCAACAGCCGCCTGACCAACCTGAAACCCGCAGCCAAGGCCTTTGTTGACAAGATGTTCGACTCGGTCGAGCCAGGCAAGTTGTCGATTTCGATCATTCCCTACTCGACGCAGGTAAGTCTCGGGCCGGACCTGATTTCCTACTTCAACGTCACCGCCGAACAATCCACCTCAGACTGCATTGAATTCGATACGGCGGATTTCTCGACAACGGCCATGGACATGGGTTTCAACCCCGGCGACCGCGTTTATCAGCGCAACGGGCACTTTGACCCCTTCTATAGGTCCAATCCGCCGTATCTAACGAATTGCCCAACCGACAGCGACCGCGATATCCTGCCATTTTCAGATTCGAAAACAGACCTGAAAGCCTACATCGACAATCTTACCGCCTCGGGCAACACCTCGATCGACATCGGCATGAAATGGGGCGTGGCCCTGCTTGATCCGTCGCTGCAAAGCATTGTCGACGCCAAGATTACCGCAGGCGACTTGCCGGCAGCTTTTGCCGACCGTCCCTATGTCTATACCGATCAGGATGTGCTGAAGATCATCGTTTTGATGACGGATGGTGCCAACACCACCGAGTATCGCCTGCGCGATCAGTATGATCACGGTGTCAGCCTGCTGACCAGCAACACCAACTACAGCCTGACCAACAAGGATGGCTATTCGCTCTATAACCCGAGCACCAACAAATACTACTCGTTCAAGAAGAACCAGTGGCGCAACCAGCCTTGGGGAGACGCGTCCGGCGATACCGGCGACGCGGTTCCGATGACCTGGCCCGAAGTCTGGGCCGCGATGTCGATGTACTACTTCTCGGACGATCTTGTCTACGATGCCTATAACAGCTCGACCAAACGCAACCAATGGCGGCCCGGTTACTACTGGGATCCGATCCCCAACACATTCATCAATACCGGCACGAACCCGGACAAGGATGATCTGACACTTTCAATGTGCAGTGCCGCCAAGGCCAGCGACAAGGATATCCGCATCTACACGATCGCCTTTGAAGCACCGACTTCCGGGCAGAACCTGCTGAAATCCTGCGCCAGTGCCGATGCGAATTATTATGCCGCCCTTGGCGCGAGCGGGATCAATGCCGCCTTCTCGGGCATCGTGAACTCGATCAACAAGTTGAGATTGACCCATTAATGGCAAACTTCAAGCACTCCATGCGCCGCTGGTGCAAGCGTAAAGCCAAGGAGGAAGATGGCACGGCGACGATTCCCTTCGTCATCTTCCTGCCCTTCTTCCTCGTGCTGATGATTTCGTCGCTCGATATGGGACTTCTGATGATCCGGCACGTGATGCTGGAGCGCGGTCTTGACATGGCCGTGCGGGGATTGCGCCTGGGGTATTTCGACGGCATTTCGCACCAAAACTTCAAGAAAATCGTGTGCAACGGCGCAGGGCTGATCCCCAATTGCATGAATGTAATGGCTATTGAGCTTCGCGCCATCGACACCACAACCTGGGTGCCCTTGTCCACCGGGGCCACCTGCATTGACCGGGCCGACACCACCAGCGACATCAACGCGCTGACAACGTTCCAGACCGGTGGCGGGGGTCAGGTGATGCTGATCCGCGCCTGCGTCAAGTTCGACCCGATGTTCCCGATGACCGGCCTCGGTTTCCATCTGCCCAAAGACAATACCGGTGCCTATGCACTTGTTGCCGCCACCGCTTTCGTCAACGAACCGAAGTTAGGAAGCTGACATGTCCCTTTATGCGCGTCTGAAAGTTTGCGGTCAGCAGTTCGGCGACGAATCTCGCGGCTCGATGCCGACAGAAGGGGTGATGGCATTCACTTTCCTGATCTGGTGGTACATTGCGTCATTTCAGTTCTTCGATGCCTTTCGCCAAAAGAATATCAACCTGAAGGCGGCCTATACCCTGGCTGACCTCGTCTCACGCCAGACCCAGGACCTGACCCCGGCCTATATTGACGGGTTGAACACGCTGTTCGATTACCTCACCTATTCCAACAAGCCAACCTGGATACGCGTTTCGGTCGTCGAATGGGACGACACCAATAACCGTTACGATATCTACTGGTCATATGCGACGAACTCGCACACCATTCATGATGTAACCTCGATCAACACCCATACGGCCCAGATACCAGTCATGCCGGTGGGCGATTCCGTTGTTCTGGTCGAAACAAATATGGCGTACGAGCCGATATTCTCGATGGGATTGGGGGCGCGCTGGTTTGACACCTTCATCACCACCCGCCCGCGTTTTGCCGCCAAAGTGGGCTTTCAGGGGGCCAATGTGACGGCC
>JBATDH010000018.1:0-3736 GCA_049663365.1 Albidovulum sp.
GATCAAAGGCAAAACGCTGTAGCGCGCCATATTGCAACGAGATATCGGCGACCGGTCGCCCTGACCGCAAGAACTTTACAACTGCCAGGATCGCCGCCATAGAGTTGCAACAAATTAGACCGCATCGCAGCGGAAAGACCTGGTGGTGCCATGCGAAAATCAACCGAGGCCTTCTTAGACATGCCAGATAGTAAGCAAGTCCAGCCCATCTATTTCGTCGGTGGGGCACCGCGTTCTGGCACGACTGTAACCCATGCCTTGATCTGCACCTCTGAACGTGTCAGTAACTATCATCCAGAAATCAGCTTCATACGCCCAACCTTTGAAGCCTATGCGCAAGGCAATATTAATTGGGCCGCACATACCAACGCGTTTTTTGCCGAACGCGCCCATTTTCGTCATCACATGCATGATATCGTGATGCGGCAGCTAAATCACGTCGCCCTCACGCTGAATAACCCTGAGATACTCTGCGTAAAAGATCCCCTATTGTCGCAACGGTTCTATTGGGTGAATGATCTTTTACGGGAAAAGGCCCGTTTTGTGACAGTCATCCGTAACCCCCATAAGGTGGTGAGGTCACGTCAGGCCGTAGCTGAAAAAATGGGCCGAACCTTCGCCATGGGCGATGTCGAGCGCGTGGCACAAGAGTTTAACCGAAGCTACGCCCATATTGACCTTCCGCAAATGGCCGGTACGCTTCTTTGTTTTCGCTATGAAGACCTTATGACCGACAAAGCGCTTGAAAGCCTGCGCAGTTTTATCGGCACAGCAGATATTGATCCCGACAGAATTTGGTCGGGAAAGAAGTCAGCGACCAAGGTTGACGCCTCCGATCCGTGGTTTTCACCAAAATACAACCAATCGATTGATACCCGCGATCGGCTCGGACCATTGTCTCCTGAATTTTCTGCTGTCGTCGACAAGATTTGCAAGCCCTTGATGACACGTTTCGACTATCAGAACGGTGGCTGAGCCATGGCGAGCTATAGCGTTTCGCGTTTAACCTGAATCACCTATCGCTGCCTGAAATCAAAGATTTGGGCGCGATAGGTGATAAGTTGTGGCTCAAGTTAAACACGAAACGCTTTAATTCGTCGGCCCTGAGCAAGTCTCAAGCCTCTGATTTTCAGTCGTAAAAGTCGGTTTTCTGTATTCTTGGATTGCAGGATTTGGCAGTCTGAAAGCGATTTCTCTGCAATTTCGGATTGCCATATGAAGCCCAAATCGAGACAATCGGAACAGGACGATCTGCTGCGCCCGCGCCTGGTCGACATAATCGATATGCGCCATGAGTTGGTGAAACTCGAGAGACACATCGACTGGGATTTCTTCGAGCGTGAATGGGCTGGGTTTTTCCCGTCGCACCGCGGCCGGCCGGCGACGTCGCCGCGACTGGTGGCTGGGCTTTTGTATTTGCAACACGCCCATGACCTCTCTGACGAGGCCATTGTCCGGCGCTGGGTTGAGAACCCGTATTATCAGCATTTCTGTGGCGAGACGTTCTTTCAGCACCGTTCGCCGATCGACCCGTCCTCTCTGACCCGCTGGCGCAAGCGGATCGGTGAGGAGGGTGTCGAATGGCTGCTCACCAAGAGCATCGAGGCGGGCAAGGCGGCCGGGGCGATTGACGACAAGAGCGTCGGGCGGGTCATCGTGGACACGACCGTGATGGAGAAGGATATCACCCATCCGACCGACGCCCGGCTTTATGAGCGGGCTCGGCAACGGCTGGTCAAACTGGCCCGTGAGGCCGGCCTGACTCTGCGCCAGAGCTATGCACGTCTGTCCCCGAAACTTGCAGCGCGGGTCGGCCGCTATGCCCATGCCCGGCAATTCAAGCGCATGCGCAAGGCATTGAGAACCTTGAAAGGTTACACTGGCCGCGTGATGCGCGACATCGAGCGCCAACTCGCCAGGGTTGCTGATCCCGGCCTCAGAGCCCGTATCACCGATGAATTGGCCCTCGTCGCCCGGCTGTTGCGGCAGAAGCCGAAAGACAAGGGCAAGCTCTACGCGCTGCACGAGCCGGCGGTCGATTGCATTTCCAAGGGCAAGGCGCATAAACGCTACGAATTCGGCTGCAAGGTCAGCGTCGCCACCACGATGAGTGAAGGTTTTGTGGTCGGCATGCGGTCGCTGCCCGGCAATCCCTACGACGGCCACACCTTGGCCGAGGCGCTGGAACAGGTGGAAATCCTCACCGATACACGCCCGGCCCAGGTCTTCGTCGATCGCGGCTACCGCGGACATGGCGTGACCACCAGTCAGGTCTTCATCAGTGGCCAGAAGCGCGGCGTCACGCGCGCGCTTCGCAAGCTGATCCGCCGGCGAAGCGCCATCGAGCCCACCATCGGACACATGAAAAATGATGGCCGACTGAGACGCAGCCCGCTCAAGGGCACGCTGGGTGACGCCCTTTTCGCGGTCCTCTGTGGCTGTGGTCAGAGCATTCGCCTGATCCTCGCCCATCTGAGGAAAGTCATGCCAGAAATCTGGAGCTCGATACTGGACATTCTGCCCGTGGCCTGGGGCTATCGGCAACCTCCCCGTGTCCTCGTAGCTGCCTGATCTCAATATTCAGGGCCGACTAATTCGGCTTCCTCGCATGTGCGGCTTCGGCGTCGATCTCTCGCCCCAGCTTCACAATTCGTTCACGCACCCGCTCAGGATAGGCATCGGTGAAATGCTTGTACCAGGGATGACGGGTCCGGCTGGCCATATGCATGACAAACTTCACCGGGCAGGCGATGGTTCCGTCGGGGCCGGTCACGACAACCCCCGGCGCGATCTTGCCGCGCACGACGGCACCCGAGGCAATCAGCGCACCGCGGCCAATCTCGGCCCCCGGCATCAGTTGCGCGTTCACGCACACCGTCACCATATCGCCGATGGCGACCGGATCGACCAGATGCGACGGCGGCAAAGGGTCATTCATCAAGGTCGTCAAAGAAAACAGGTAAACGAAGTCACCGATCTTGGAACCGCGACCGATATGGGCATAGCCATGCAAGCGTACAAAATCGCCGATTTGGCAGGCTCCTTCGATATCAGAAAAATTGCCAATCCGCAGGTTTTCTCCGATCCGCGCGCCCTCGCGAATTACAATATGATGGCCGGTTTCAAGGTATGGCCCGATATCCGAACCTTCGTAGAGCACGGCATGCGAGCGGACATTCGCGCGCGCTCCCAAACGAAGCGGCGACGCGCCGGGCTGGACACTTGGATGACCGATAACGCAAAAATCACCGATGCTGCAATCGTCGCCGATCTCGACATTGCCATGGACACGGACGGCATGCCCAAAGTGGACATTGCGCCCGATCTGGGCGGCTGGGTCAATTTTCGTTGTCATGGCCATTTCCCGATTGCGTGTTTCTGTTTTCGTTCACATATGCATTGTCCCGCCGTCAATAGCATAGAAGTGCAAACTGGACTTGCGGCCCATGCATCACTCGCGGATGCCAGAGTCTGGCAGCAAAAAACCTGCGCCGCCTGGTCACGCAGCCTATCCGCCGGGTCGGGGCCTTAGCGTTTCGACTTTACCTTTGGTCTTCACCTTTCACCCATCGCGTTGAATTCTTTGATTTCAGGATGCGAAAGGTGATTCGAGTGCAGGTCAAAACTTTAGGCAAGCGCGTTTCGGGATTCAGTTGTTTCAGGGTGTTTAAATACATTTTTGACCCTAGACGAACATCCCTGCCGTGACGCTGGTGACGCCCAGCAGCATCACCTC
>JBATDH010000019.1:0-2843 GCA_049663365.1 Albidovulum sp.
TCGATATTGCCGTCAACATCGGAATTCCAGAAGCGCAGAACCGAGAAACCTTGGGCTGCGAACCACGCATCCCGCGCCGCGTCGCGCCGCCCGCCATGCCCGCCGCCATCGACCTCGATCACCAGACGTCGCCCGAACTCGGCGAAGTCGGCAATGTAAGGCCCAACTGGTGCCTGCCTGCGGAAATGGGTGCCGATCCTGCGGTCAAGTTCCTGAAGTCGGCGCCAGAGCTTGCGTTCCTGCGGCGTCGGATCGCTGCGAAGCCTGCGGGCATTGGCACGGGCATGTGGGGCGATACGGGTCATGTGAGCTTACTCAAAGACCGTGCCCCCCACCCCCATCCCCTCCCCACGAGGGGGAGGGGCGGAGCCAGACACGTGACCTTTACGCCTCCCTCCCCCCTCGTGGGGGAGGGGTGGGGTGGGGGGATGATTGTGGTGTGCTCGCCGAAAATTTGTCTCCCTGCGAAAAGGCGTTTCATTTGGCGTTGTCTTTTTTTCCACCGCTCATACCAAAAATGAAAAGGCCAAGCGGGTATAGCAGTATCCACGAAAACATCGCGTTGCCGGAAAACAGATAGTCATCGCAGGTATGGTCATCGAAGAAATCGTCCACGTTTACACCGCCAACCATTTGATAGAACGGCAAACCCACGATCATCACGAACAAGGCCAATCCCGCGATCAACACACCAAGCGTTAGCAAAGCGACACGGAGAACACGGTTGCGCTTACGCTGACGGATGATGGAGATTTGCCAGCGCGCAGTTGCAATCCCCAAACCAATCATCGTTACCAAGTACGCGATCCCCAGCCCGGATAGCTTAGAACAAATCACCCCTTCCCCTCCAGATACCGCCGCTTGGCCTCCTCCATCCGCTCCATATCCCGCACCATCCCCTCGATCGCCACCTCATCCGACTTGTCGGCATAGCGGAACTCCGAATCCGCGTAGCGGTTGATCTCCTGCACCACCATCTCGACCGTAATCGGCTTGCGCAGGTCGGAAATCATCGCCTTCTTCTCGTCATACCCCTTGAACAGGAACAAATCCGGCTCCGCCATCCATTCGTCCGGCAGTTCAAAATCCATCGCCCGCACCTTCACCGCATCGGTGATGTTCTTGATCGCCCGGCCGGTAAACCGCTCATCCGCCTCCTGAATGGCCTTCAGATAGGCCCCGAGCTTGGCAATCGTATCCAAGGCCCCGATCCGCGCCTCGACATCGTTCCAGACCGCCGTCAGCCCCGCCTCATGCGGCACCGCGTGGCCTGCGAAACTCGCCGCCACCGCCCGCTTGATCTCCTGGGCCGCGTAAAGTTCGTGATCGCCCAGCGGGATCGCATGGTTGCGGCCCAGCAACAGCGCCAGAATGTCGATGTAATCCTCGCGGCTCTGCGGCCCGTCGACCAGAAACCGCGCGCCCGCCCGCTGGCGCAGCGCGTCGTCGACATTCTCGGGGTAGTTCGAGAACATACCAAAGGTGCAATTGCCGCGCACCACCGTATTCGCCCCGGCAAAAGCCTCCATCAGCACCGCCGTAATCTCCTGCTGACCCGCCGATGATTGCCGGTCGCCGCGCTTGCCCGCCACCTGATCAATGTCGTCAACGGTGCCAAAACCGATCACGGCGGGGTCCATCACCCCGGTGATGAAGGCCTTGGCGTTTTGCCCCGACTTGCCCTGATAGGAATCCACATTGTCGATCGAAAGATTGGCATAGCGGAACGGATAACCGGCAATCTCGCAATAGCCGTGCAGCAGCCCCGCCATCATCTGAATGAGCGTGGTCTTGCCTGTCCCCGGCTTGCCGTCGCCCATGAAGGTGAAGATGAAGCCGCCCATCTCGGCAAAGGGGTTGAGCTTTTGCTTGAAGTCATAGGCCATCAGCATCTTGGCAAGCCGCAGCGCCTGATACTTGGCGATATGGTTGCCCACCACCTCCTGCGGCTTCTTGAAAGTCATCACCAGCGTCGAACCCTTGGCCTTGCGCGCCGGATCGAACCCCGAGATTGGCAGGTTATCCGCCTCGATCCGGTAATTGGCGCCGGTAAAGGCGGCCAGTCGCGGTGCGGCCTCGGCGCGCAGGCGCACCTTGTCCATCAACTGCTCGGCATAGGCCAGAACCGTGGCGATCAGCGTCCGCTCGTCCTTGGCATAGACGGCGATATCCTGATCCAGCTCCCAAAGGGCACCATGCAGCGCCAGTTGCGCATTGTCGGTCAGCACTTCTTCGACGACACCGATATCGACGGTCCCTTCTGCCGCATGTTCCGCCAAGAGGAACGCCGTGGCATTGGCGAAGACCGACAGCGTCACCAGCGCCTCGGCGGCCAAAAGCTCGGTGAACTCGGCCGCGCGCACGGTCGGCAGGCGGTTTTCCAGATTGGCCTTTTTCAGCTCCACCAGCCCGGTCTGGCCGGAAAACATTTCCCCCATCGCCAGCGCAATCGCCAGCGCGCGGCGCAGCGCATGGGCTGTGGCCGCCTGCAATGGCGATGTCAGCGGATCGTCGTCATCTGTCAATGCCATCCGGTCGATCAGCCGCACGCCTTCGGTGCGCGCCATCGAGCGTGTCACCAGACCCGGCGTGGTCGACCGGAACCGCCGCTGCATCCCCGCCACCTCGGGGGATTTTTCCGGCCCCGTCACCGTCAGCTTGGCCGCCGCCAGCCGCGGCGCGTGATCGACCCCCATCAGCATTTCCGTCGCCGCCGCGTAATGGGCGCGTATGTCGTCCTCTTTCAGCTCCATCTCGTTTCTCGGCGCGCTCATCGGTGATCCTCACTCAACTGCATTTCTTCTGTTCAAAAATACCTCCCGGGGGTGCGGGGGCAGGTAGCC
>JBATDH010000020.1:0-11474 GCA_049663365.1 Albidovulum sp.
GGCTCGGGGTGGGGGATTTCGGCGATCATCCCGCGCAGGGCCATATGGGGATCATCAAAAATATCTGCGGCAGTGTTGACTGGCCCATAGGGCACCAGACCGCCCAGCTTTTTGCCGATTTCAGCCTTGCTTTGGTTTCCGGTCCAGTCGGTGACCAGCGTTTGCAAGTCACTTTTGTGAACCAGCCGTGCCGGACGGGTAGCGTAACGCGGGTCGGTCGCAAGTTCTGCGCGGCCCATCGCCTTGGCCAAAGCCCGCCAGAACGTGTCATCGACGATGCCGATGGCCACCTGGCCGTCGCGGGCGGGGAATATTCCGAAAGGGGCCAGCATCGGATGGCCATTGCCCTCTGGTCCGGGCACGGTGCCGTCGAAATCGTGCTGATAGATCACCCTTTCGCACAGGCTGACCATCGCGTCATACATCGCGACATCGACAAACTGGCCGCGCCCTGTGGCTTCGGCCACGCGCAGGGCCGCGAGAATGCCGAAAGACATCATCATGCCGGCAAAGATGTCGCCGATGCCGGGGCCGGTCTTGGTGGGGGTGGTCGCATCCGGCCCGGTGACGGATATGAGCCCGCCCATGGCTTGGGCCACGACATCATAGCTTGGCCAGTCGGCATAGGGACTGGTGCCGGATCGCGGATCGCCAAAGCCGCGGATCGCCGCATAGACCAGGCGCGGGTTGATTTCGGCAAGGCTTTCATAGGACAGGCCCAGCCGTTCCATCACGCCGGGGCGGAAGTTTTCCACCACCACGTCGGCCTTGGCCGCCAGGGCGCGGAATGCGGCCTTGCCTTCGGGTGATTTGAGGTCGAGCACGACGCTTTTCTTGGAACGGTTGAGGCTGACGAAATAGCCGGCCCAGTCATGACCGGGATCGTCATCGCGAAACGGCCCGTTGCCGCGGCTGGTATCGCCGCCGGGGCCTTCGATCTTGATCACTTCGGCACCATGATCGGCCAGCATCATCGTGCAATAGGGGCCGGAAAGCATCCGTGACAGATCGAGCACGCGGATGCCCCTGAGGATGCCGCTCATGCCCTTTGTCCCGGAAACCGGCCAGACAGGTCACAAGTGGTGCGATCGCGCGCGCCGGTCATAGCGGCAATTGGGTTTTCAAGATCGGAGCCTTCTGTCATGCCTTGCTGTCACTGGCCTTGCGGGTCGGGTCCGCTTTCTCGACAGGTTTTGCCGAAAACACAAGCGCCCGGACCCATTTCCGTCGAATATGCGGCAAACCCGCGCGAGAGGAAATACGGCAAGCCGCCTGAGGAAGCAGGCCTTCCGCCCGGTATTGTCAATATCGTCACAGATCACGGCGATCCCAGCGGTCAGGTGTCGGCAGTGGTTTGGCGGGGCAGGCTCGGCAAAGGATCGAGACGGCGAGGCACCCGATTGAGGTGTTTGCGGTATCGGTCCGGTGGCCGCTTTCCCAAAAATTTTGTTTGAGTGCTCAAATACTTTTTGCTAGAGTTCGGGTGCGAATCCCTCTTTCCAACTCAGAGACCCGTCATGGCGCAAAGCGGTCCGGTGAACACGATCCCCAACAATTGGGACAGGCGAGGATTGCCTGCCTGGAGTTTCTTCAGCCCGGAAATGCTGGAAGCTGAAAAAGAGCTTTTGTTCCGCAGGCACTGGCAGGCCGTGTGCCATGTGAACGATGTCCCGAAGGCGGGCGATTACATCGCCATGGATCTGGTCGGTGAAAGGGCTTTGATCGTCCGGGGTGAGGACGGGCAGGTCCGCGCGTTTCACAACCTGTGCCGACATCGCGGGTCGCGGGTGGTGGGCGAAAATCATGGTCATTGCCGGTCTGCGATCATCTGCCCCTTCCACGGCTGGGTCTATAACCTCGATGGGACGCTGCGGGGCGCTTCGCAACCCGCGACGCTGCCCGACCTTGACCCGGTGAAATATGGCCTCAAGGCGTTGGAGATGGATATCTGGAACGGCTATGTCTTCGTCCGTTTCAAACCGGGGCCACAGCCGAAAGTTTCCGAGGTGATGGCGCGCTTCGCTCCGGAACTAGCGCAATATTCGGCGGAAAAATTCGTGCCTACGGGCCAGGGATTCTACACCGTCGAAGTCGAGGCCAATTGGAAATGTGTGCGCGATGTCGACAATGAAGGTTACCATGTGCCGATGGCACATCCCGGTCTGCATGATCTGTTCGGCAGCAACTATTATGACGAGCCCTTCGTTACGGGCGCCAGCCGTTCGTTTTCCAACTTCCGCGAGGAAGGCGGGCGGCTCTGGAGCGTGAAGGCCTATAAAAAAGTCCTGCCGGATGTGGAAAACCTGACCGGAGCGCACAAGCGTGCCTGGCTTTACGTGGGCATGTTCCCGAACCTGGTCTTCAGCTTTTATCCCGACTCGATCTCGTTCTATCAGGAGTTTCCGGTCGAGAATGGCAAATGCATCCAGCGCGGGGCGGTCTACAAGCATCCCGATGAAGACCGCCAGATGCGCTTGGCCCGCTATCTTAGCGGGCGCATTGACCGGCTGACCAGCAAAGAGGACGAGCAACTGATCGAATGGACCTGGGAAGCGGCGTTTTCCAGCGGCTATGACGGGGTCATTCTGTCCGATCTGGAATACGGGGTGAAAACCTATCACGACGAATTGCGCCGCCACTTCCCGGTTCTCAATGATGAAGAGCCGGCCGCAGGGACTTTGGCCGCGCGCAACCGGGAACTTTTGGCCCACGCGGCGAACGGCGATTGACAAACGCCGTGTCGCACTCTCCCAATCAAGGTGCAGGATCGGGCGGATTTGGGGGGGTATGTCGATGGCAAGAGGCCTGAGCAAGCAGGACCGACAGGGTCTGACCCTGATTTCACCGACATTTGCCTATGCTTTGGTCATGCTGGCAGCCCCGTTGCTGATGGTTGTCACCTTCAGCTTCTGGACCCAGAATTACCTCGATATCGACCGGACCCTGACGATCGAGAATTACCGCGTGGCATGGTCGGAGCCGATCTACCGGGTGCTTTTGGTCCGGTCCTTGTCGATTTCTCTGGTTGTGACGGTGGTCACGGTCCTGCTGGCCTTTCCGATCGCCTATTACCTGTCGTTCCACGTCACCAAGCGCAAGGCACTGTGGCTGTTTCTGATCACGGTGCCTTTCTGGACCAGCTATCTGCTGCGGGTGTTTTTGTGGAAAGTCATCCTTGGCTATAACGGTGTGCTGAACTCGTCCTTGCTGGAACTTGGCATTATCCGCGAACCGCTGACCTTCATCCTTTACAACGCCAATGCGGTGGTTCTGACGCTGGCCCATGCCTGGGCACCTTTTGCGATATTGCCGATATTCGTGGCGCTGGAAAAGATTGACCGTTCGTTTCTCGAGGCCGCCGAGGATCTGGGCGACGGCCCCGTTCGACGGTTTTTTCGGGTGACTTTGCCGCTGGCGATGCCGGGGGTGGTTGCCTCCACCCTGATCGTGCTGATCCCGACTGTGGGCGATTTCATCACGCCGAAACTTGTGGGCGGAACCGATGGGCTGATGATCGCCAACATGATCCAGATTCAGTTTGGCAAGGCGAATAATGCACCGCTTGGGGCGGCGCTGGCAGTCACGTCCATGCTTGTCGTCGCTGCAATCAGCATCTTGATCTATCTTGCGGGAAAACGCTTTGGCGGACGGGTGGAGTAAGGAAAATGGCGGCACGCAAATCACGCTGGCTTGGCGGTTATGCCGTCGCCTACATGATCTTTCTCTATGCACCGGTCATTTTGCTGCCGATGTTCGCCTTCAACGATGCCACGATCATCGCCTTTCCCTTAAGTGGCTTCACCACGAAATGGTTTTCGGCGCTCTGGTCGACCGAGGCCTTGCATGGCGCGGTCTCCAACAGCCTGCTTGTCGCGATTTCCGCGGCTTTGATCAGCACATTGCTGGGGGCCTGTGCCGCCCGCGCGGCGGCGCGCTACAGCTTTCCGATGAAGCGCGGGATGGTCGGATTCATCATGTTGCCGCTGGTGCTGCCTGAAATCATCGTCGCTGTGGCGCTGTTGGTCATGTTGATGCAACTGGGAATGCACCTGTCGCTTTGGACCGTTGTGGCGGGGCATGTCCTGATCTGCACGCCGTTTTCCATCGCCATCCTCAGTTCGGCCTTTGCCGGGCTTGATCAAAGTCTCGAAGAGGCGTCGTTTGATCTGGGTGAAACCCGCTGGGGCACGTTCCGGCGGGTGACGCTGCCGCTGGTCATGCCGGGGGTCATTTCCAGTCTGCTGATCACCTTCACCATTTCGCTGGATGAATTCATCATCGCGTTTTTCCTGACCGGCACCGATGTGACGCTGCCGGTCTATATCTGGAGCCAACTGCGCTTTCCGACCAAATTGCCTTCGGTCATGGCGCTCGGCACCATACTTCTGGTGCTTTCTATCCTGCTTTTGGTGATTGCCGAATGGATCCGGCGCCGCGCGGCCCGGCGCCAGGGATTGGATGCGCAAATCGTGGGAGGGATGGTCTGACATGCCAAAGGATAGTTCCACAAATCGTCAGGTCAGGTCGATCATCGACCTGACAGATGTGGTCAAGGATTTCGGATCGTTCCGCGCCTTGAAGGGCATTACGGCACAGATCAATGAGGGCGAATTCTTTTCGCTGCTCGGCCCGTCAGGCTGCGGCAAGACCACTTTGCTGCGGATGATTGCCGGGTTTGATGACCCTTCATCCGGCACCATCGTGATCGCGGGCAAGTCGATGAATGGCATTCCGGCAAACGAACGTCCGACCAATATGGTGTTTCAAAGCTACGCGATCTTTCCGCATCTGAGCGTTGCCGACAATGTCGGCTACGGGTTGAAGAAAAGGAAGTTGTCGAAGGCTGATATCGCCGCCGAAGTCGACAAGGCGTTGTCGATGGTTGATCTCAAGGGTTACGGCAACCGGGCGGCGCATGAGTTGTCGGGCGGTCAACGCCAACGCGTGGCGCTGGCGCGTGCGCTGGTGATGCGCCCCAAGGTCGTGCTGTTGGATGAGCCGTTATCGGCGCTGGACAAGAAACTCCGCGAACAGATGCAGCACGAATTGCGGGCACTGCAACAATCGCTTGGCATCACCTTCATTCTGGTCACCCATGATCAGGAAGAGGCATTGATCATGTCCGACCGGATCGCGGTGATGTTCGAGGGGCAGATCGCCCAGCTTGCGTCACCCGAAGAACTGTACCGCCGTCCGGTAAGCAAGCGCGTTGCCTCATTCATCGGCGTGATGAATTTCCTGTCCGCCAGCGTGATCGAGGAAACGCCAGAGGCCATCGTGCTTGACATTCCCGCACTCGGGAAGGTGCGGATCGCACGCGGTGATATTCCCAAAGGCGTTGTTCCCGGTGAAGTGGCGGAAATCGGCGTGCGCCCTGAAATGCTGACGGTGCTTTTCGATCCCGGCGACACCTCGCAGCATATGGTCGAGGGAGAGGTTGCCGATACGTCCTATTATGGCGACATGACCTATTATGACGTGCGTCTGCCCGGAACAACCGCGCTCGTGACCATTTCCATGCGCAATACCGCCGGTCGGGCGGTTGCCAAGCCGGGCAGCACCGTCAGGGTTGGCTGGGGCGCTGAATCGGTGGTCTTGTTCAAGTAAGCCGATGCCCGGACCAGACGCATTGACCTAGCCGGGTTTCACCTTTTGCGCAGGGGTCGTGTATTCCGGTACCGTCAAAACCTGACTGTCAGAAATCAAAGTACCGCCTTCGTTCGGGGCCAGGCGGAATTTGTGAAGGAGAGAAACATGACCAGAAATTTTGGGCTCGATCCGGGGCAAGACATTGGCGCGCTTATTGCCCGCCACCGCGACGGTTATGCGCTGGAACAACCGTTCTACTTGTCAGACGACATCTTCGCCCGCGACCTCGAGACGGTTTTTTACAAGGAATGGCAGTTGGTCGGGCATTGCAGCGAATTGCAGAATGCCGGCGACTATTTCCTGTTCGAGATGATGGATGAAAGCGTCATCATAACCCGTGATGCAGAAGGTGACATTCATGCCTTGGCGAATGTGTGCCGTCACCGGGGCAGCCGGGTCTGTCTGGAGCGGCGCGGCAATGCCAGACGCTTTACATGCCCCTATCATGCCTGGTCCTATAATCTGGATGGCAGTTTGTTTCACGCGCGCCAGCTTGGGGAAGATCAAAATCCTGGGGCGCTGGGTTTGCGGCGCCTTGCGGTCGAGATTTTTCACGGGTTGATTTATGTGTCTTTCGCGGACGCACCCGCCAGCTTTGCCAGCCTTCGGCAAGACCTTGATCCGATCATGGCCCCGTTTGGTTTGGAACGTACCAAGATCGCCCACCGCGCCAGCTATCCGGTCAAGGCGAATTGGAAGCTGCTGGTTGAAAATTACAACGAATGCTACCACTGCACTGCGGCACATCCTGAGTTTTCCCGCTCACATGCGATTCATATGACCGCTGACCGGGTTGCGCCGCTGAATGCGGAGATGGTCAAACGCGCGGCAGCTTGCGGTGTGCCAACGGACTATATTGACCGGATCGGATCAAAGCGCCCGGAAACCTCGCCGGATTACTCCTATGGCCGCTATTCCCTTTTCGAGGGCTTTGAAACCGGCAGCGAGGACGGCAAGCCCATCGCCCCGTTCTTGGGCACCCTTACCGGCTATGACAGAGGGGCATCAGATGTCTATGTCGGCATTCTGAATCCGATGCTGGTCTATAGCGACCACGCGGTGATTTACCGGTTCCATCCGGTCGACAAGGACACATCCATGCAGGAAATCATCTGGCTTGTGCATGAGGATGCCGTCGAAGGCCGTGACTATGACCGTGACCGCCTCATCTGGCTTTGGGATGTGACGACAATCGCGGACAAGAAGATCATCGAGAAAAACCAGGAAGGCGTGCGGTCGCGATTTTATGAACCTGGGCCGTTCGTTGCGATGGAGGCCTATGCAAAACGTTTTGTTGATGCCTATCTGAAAACGCTGCATCAGGGTTGTATGTGAATTATTGTATTTCGACTTATGCTTGAATCGCCTATAGCTGTTTGAGATCAAAGATTTCAACGCGGTAGGCGATAATTTATACCTCATGGTAAAGCTAAAGCGCTTGTGGAGTGCCCGATGAACGAACCCGAACTACTTTACGACGATGCCCATATCGGATTTCTTGAAATGATCTGGGGCGAGGGATACCTGTCGCCGGGCGGGCCGGAGGAAGTGGCGCGGGTCATCGAAGGGCTTGATCTGTCGGGCAAGCGGGTGCTCGATATCGGCTGTGGGTCCGGGGCGATAACCTTGTCTTTGGCGCTGGATCATGGGGCCACCCATGTAACGGGCGTGGATGTCGAGGCTCAGGTCTGCGCCGCCGCACGGCGGCGGATCGGCAAGGCGGGGGCAGAGGATCGTGTGACGATCAGGCAGGTGACGCCTGGGCCGCTGGATTTCGCGGCGGAAAGCTTTGATGTTGTCTTTTCAAAGGATTCGATCATCCACATTCCTGACAAGGAATTTCTGTCCGGCGAAGTGTTCCGGGTCTTGCGCCCCGGCGGATGGTTTGCGGCTTCTGACTGGCTGATTGCCCATGACGGTCCACCGTCAGAGGCAATGCGCGCTTATATCGCGCTGGAAGATCTGGATTTTGCCATGGCGTCGGCGCATCGGTATCGGTGTGCGCTGACTGATGCGGGTTTTGACGACATTGTCTTGCGCAATCGCAATGCGTGGTATTGCGAGGTCGCCCGTGACGAACTTGCCTTGCTAACGGGACCAGAGCGACCGGAATTGACCCGCAGGCACGGCGCTGAACTGGTTGACCACAATATCAAGACATGGACCGCCATGATCAAGGTTCTGGAAACCGGCGAACATTGCCCGCATCATATCCGGGGACGAAAACCCGAATGACCCGCACAATAACACCCCCGGTCCGGGACCGGGGGTGGGCAATGAATCAGACAGGGCAGGGCCGCCTCAAAATCCGCTTTTGATCAGCTCGAATTCAGCGATCATCTTTTCACGCAACTCTGCGGGAACCGGCCCCTGCCAAAGTGTGTTGGCGCGCAAGGCTTCGGTGCTTTCAAGGCCAACGGCGGCGAGGTCTTCGGCATTCATCGCGGCCATTGCGGCGGCGTTGCTGTGGCCATAGCCCCAAGCGGAAACCAGGTATTCAGCGGTCGACGGTTCAAGCCAGGCATTGATGAAATCATAAACCTTGTCTTCCGAACCCGGCCCATTGGCCAGATTGACATAGCCGCAGACCCAGCTTGACGAGCCTTCTGCGGTATCGCGTTTCATGGCGATCGGGTAGCCTTCGGCGCTCATGGTCGAATAGGTCTCGTTCCAGGCCCAGGCAAGATAGACCTCGCCGCTTTGCATCAATTGGGCCAATGATGCGCCGTCAGACCAGTAGGTCCGCACATTCGGATGCACCTTGCGCAGGAAGTCCGACGCAGCTTTGAATTGTTCATCCGTTGCCGTGGCCCAATCCTTCACACCAGTGGCCAGGAAGCCAAGCGCATAGGCATCGTCAACGTTGTCGCCAATAGAGATGCGGCCTTCATGCTTGGGATCGGTGAAGGCCTGAAGCGAACTCACGTCGGCGTCTGACAGGAGTTCAGTGTTGTAGGTCACTGCCGTATTGCCCCAGTCAATCGGTACATAGTAATTGGCACCGTCTTTCTGATAGCCCTTGTTGTCGCGGAACGACGGTTCGAGATCTTTCCAGCGGGGGATACGTGAGGTATCAAACGGCTCCAGAAGACCTGCCTCGATCCACTTTGATACGGATTGCGAGCAGGGATGCGCGAGATCGGCGCGGAAACCGGAGCGCAGTTTCTGAAACGCCTCTTCCTCGTCACCGAAAAAGGCGTATGTTGGTGCGTCGCCGTATTTGGCGGTATAATCCTTGAAGAATTCCGGGTCTTCATAGCCGGCCCAGTCAAAGACCGTCAGTTCCGGATCGTCCGCGAGGGCAGCACTCCCGGTGATAGCGATGGCACCAGCCAAGGTGACGATTGCTTTGGTGAATGTAGACATTTATATCTCCCCGTTTTTTGTTGTTCCTGACGCCAAGGCGTTGTTTTCATGTCGTTCAAACCCACGGCGTTCGTCGATGGGTCACACATATATCGAATTCCTGTCGAAGCATGACCACAACTTTGGAAAAAAGCTATGCGGGAATGCGGCCTGGTGCAAGTTTTAATTAAGCGCTCAAATAATGTTCTGGCTGAGCGAAGTCCTACATGATTTTCGGCCGACAAGGCTTCGGCGGCGGCGCCGCCAAAGTCTTGACGACCGCCAAATAACGCCCGCTGCTGTAGGCGTTACTTACCCGTTGCCCATCTGTTCGGTTACCTTTTCAAGCGCGCGTTCCAGAATATCGAACATGTCGTCGATCTGCGCGATGGTGATGATCAGGGGCGGCGAAAAGACGGCCATGTTGATCAGGGGTCGCACCAGAAGTCCCATTTCTTCGCAAGCCTTGTCCAGCATGGATCCCAGTTGTCGCTGTTTTTCGAGATCACTCCCGCCCTGTTCCGGGCGTCCCTCGATGCAGCCCAAAAGCCCCATGCCGCGCGCATCCCCCACAATCGGGAATCGTTTCAGATCATGCAGCCGTTTTTGAAAATGTGGCGCGACGGCCCGCACATGCTCCAGAATATGTTCGTCTTCGAATATCTCGATGTTTTTCAGGGCGGCGGCACAACAGACCGGATGGGCGGAATAGGTGTAGCCGTTGGTAAAGCCCATGGTTGCGCCTTCGCCGGTCATCCTTTCCATCACGCGGTCGGAAATGATGCAGGCCCCAAGCGGCAGGTAGCCCGAGGTGAGACCTTTGGCGCAGGTGATCATGTCAGGCTCGATGCCGAACACGTCCTGAGAGGCGAACCAATGCCCCAGTCGGCCAAACCCGGTCACCACCTCATCCGAAATATAAAGGATGTCATGCGCGCGGCAGATATCGAAAGTGCGTTTGTGATAGCCTTCAGGCGGAACGATGACCCCCCCCGAACTGAGGATCGGTTCGGCGATGAAGGCCCCGATCCGGTCGGCCCCAAGTTCGGCTATGGCGTTTTCCAGATCGGCGACCTTGGCGTCACACCAATCGGCGACGCTCATCCCAGCCGGGCGTACATAGGGGTTCACATCGGGCAGGAAATGCACCAGCCGTCTTTCGACATCGAACCCGGTCTTGTCGCGTTCCTTGCCGGTTACCGAATAGGCAAGATAGGTCGATCCGTGATAGCCTTTTTCACGGGCGATGACCATTTTCTTGTCATGTCGGCCCAGCCGGTTGTTGAGGAAATGCATGATGCGCAGGGCGCTGTCCACCGCTGTTGATCCACCGGTTGTAAAGAACACGGTGTTCAGATCGCCCGGCGCCATGTCGGCCAGTTTCTTGGCCAGAACAGACGCCGGTTCAGTGGTGTTGGTGAAGGGCGACGCATAGGGCAGGCGCATGACCTGGGCGGCGATGGCGTCGGCCATGTCGCGGCGACCATAGCCGATCTGGGTGCACCACATGCCCCCCGGCCCGTCGATATAGCGTTTGCCGTTGCCGTCCCAGATGTAAATCCCGTCGGCCTGATCCATCAGCATGTTGTCATAACCCCGCCATGCGTTCATGGCCGCCCAAGGGTGTAGCTGGTGCTGACGGTCCCATTCGTGAAGGGTCTCGGGCGACGGGGTGTTCGCCAAGGCGCGGAGGGTGGGGGATAGTTTGGTCATCTCGATTTCCTTGTTCATTCTAGAACGGTCGCGGCGGTGTGGCGCGCGACCGGGTATTGTGAAAAAAGGGCTTTTGCTCGACCCTCAGGGGCACAAGCCGACGATCCCAGCGACCTTCTTCGTTGACGTATATTTCCACCCAAAGATCGTCTTTGACCGTACGGCCATAGGGTGCCTTGAACTCGGCCAGGGCGATGTTGCGTTTGGTGGTTGGCGACCAGAGCCCGGATGTCACATGGCCGACCTCTTTTTTCTTGCGATGATAGATCAGCGACCCGTGCGCCGGTTTGAAGCCGCCGATGTCGATCTTGACCAGATGATAGCGCGGTCCCTTTTTTGTTTGCTCAATCAGCGCGCGGCGGCCATTGAAATGGCCCTTTTCGACATCGACCATGTGGTCGAAGCCAAGTTCACCCGGTGTTCTGCCCCGGTGCAGCCGCATAACCGAGTGAACCGGCTGAAAATCGACCCCGGCGGCGATGAACCCTGCCTCGATCCGCACCATGTCGAGTGCCAGAGAGCCGATGGCGCGCAGCCCCCAGTGGCCGCCCGCCGCCCAAAGCCGATCCCAGAGCGCCAGGGCGTTTTCCTGCGGCACCCACAGTTCATAGCCCAGATCGCCGGTAAAGCCGGTGCGGGAAATCCAGACCTCGGGTTCAACCTCCTGCCAGTCGAATGGCTTCATCGCGGTCACGTCCAGCCCGGCACCATCCAACAACGATGCCGATGTCGGCCCTTGCAGCGACAGCGCGGCGATGCTGTGGCTC
>JBATDH010000021.1:0-8798 GCA_049663365.1 Albidovulum sp.
GGCGTTGATTACTAAAAAATCCATAAAAATCAGTATTTTCATCCCGGCCAGCAAGTCCGGTGAGAGACTCAAGAAACGACCATACTCCGACAGTCAACAATGGCGTGTGTTCTTGAAGGGAAATGTCACAAATCGAATAGTACAGGCGTTGCAGTTTATAGCTCCCCAGCATGAACAGCTTGTCATAAATCGTCTGCTCAAACTGAATCCGGTTAGGCTTCGCGGGCCTCTTCGGTGCTTTAGCGCGGTGACTTTTCGGCAGCGGTTTTACCGCCGGAGTCGGCGCTACTCGTGTCCCTTGTTGACCCGGAATGTTGGAAAGATCGCGGGCGTATGCCTTTACCTGATCGCTATTCTTTCGAGATGTAACCGGACCGTCTTTCCCGATGTCTAGATCACGCAAAAAACGCCCCAAAAGAAGGTCCACATCCTCTTCCGGCCTTGTCAAATTTATGCCATCTGGCCCTACATTCTCAATGCCTATAGCCTCACGAAACGTCGAATTTCCAGTGAAGCGCTGGACCGTGGTCAGCTTTCCCTCTCTTTGCTTTGCCGAGATCAAACCTTTGCTCTCGGCGTAGTCTAACACTGCCTGCGCAGTTTCATTGCGCTTGTCTCCAATGTGCCTGGTCTTCTGCTCTGCATTCCAACGGCGACGGCCGACCCCGCCCTGCTCCCCGCCATGGGTTCGCTCCAGCCAAATTGCGACCTCATCGCGTGAGGCGAAAACGACGCCAAGGATACTTACTATTTTTGTCGTCCATGCTCCTGCAAGTTGCTCGAATTCTTTCCTTAAATCAGGCGGCGCCAAATCGGAGTCGTGAAGCAACTTGATAGCGCACATGCGCCGATTGCCTTCGGTGGCAATGTACGAGTTCGGGGCATTCTTCGACGGTATAAGTGCGAACATCTCCAATGGGTTTAACCCCAGCTTCACAATATCTCGCGCCAATTGAATGACGTTCTCTTTGCGGCACAAGTATTCAATCGCATCGGCTTGCGTGTTATATGGTTCGTGCCGGGGATTTTCTAGGTCGAGGAAAACCCGATCGATTCGGACCGGGCGCGGAGTTGGGTCAAACTTTATAGCCTTTGCCATTCCTGATCCGATTCGCCATATTGATAAGACGTCAAGATTGGCGCGATATTTTGATGGATACAACCATTGGCCGACAAGAAGACACAGAAAGAGAAGTTCCGAGAGGCTGCCATTGAATTGGGAGCCGACACGGATGAAGAGGCGTTTGACCTTGCTTTACGCAAAATTTTGCCCGTGAAGGACACTAGAAAGGAAGTAAAGCCCACCAAGGAGTGAAAAGGAGACTTTTCTACCGAAAGAACTTCTCAATCACTGTGGTTTGCAATGTGTATAATCGCCATATCTTTGGCGTTTTCACCCACCCAAATGGCGCGCTTTAGGTCTGGCCCTACCTTTTGGGCGGAATGGAATAGGTCATGGATGCGCGGGCAACCGGGTCAGGGCCACCCTCGGAACGGATCAGCACATCGCCCACAGCCAGAACCCGGCCCAGTTTAAGAATGCGCGCCGTTGCAATCAGATCAACACCCGCCACCGGTTTGCGCAGGAAATCAATGCTGGCATTGGTGGTGACGGCCAGGGCAACCGGGCCGATGCGGGCAAGGATCGCGAGGTAGACCGCGACATCGGCCAGCGAAAACATCGACGGCCCCGACACGGTTCCGCCGGGGCGCAGATGCCGTTCGGCCGCACGCAGTTTCACCTCAATGCCGTCCGTTGTCAGGCGCAGCAATTCGAATTCATCGGCGACCTGCGGAAACTCATCGTGCAGAAAAGCGGTCAGTTCCTCTTTCGTCACCGCTTGCATATTGTCCCCCTGTTTGTAACCACGGGGCCTAGGGTTTCAATCAAACCGAAGGAAATGCAAGATGGCCAACCAAATTCTTTTGCGCCAGAACCAGAACGGCATCGCCACGCTGACGCTGAATGCGCCGGATCGCCTGAACGCGCTGTCGGATGCGATGCTGGCGGCGTTGAAGGCGGAATTCATTGCCCTGGCCTCTGATCCGGCAATCCGCGTGGTGATCCTCAAAGGCGCGGGCAAGGCGTTTTGCGCCGGTCATGATCTCAAGGAAATGCAGGCCGGGCGCGCGACCCCGGACAAGGGACGGGCCTATTTCAGCGATCTGTTCGATCGCTGCACGGAGGTCATGCAGATGATCCCTGCCCTGCCGCAACCGGTCATCGCCCAGGTTCACGGAATTGCCACAGCCGCCGGGTGCCAGTTGGTCGCATCCTGCGACATGGCAATGGCCGCCGAGGGCACGCGCTTTGGCGTCAATGGGGTCAATATCGGGCTTTTTTGTTCGACACCGATGGTCGCCCTGTCGCGCAATATCCCACGCAAGAAGGCTTTTGAAATGCTGACGACGGGTGCGTTCATCGACGCGGCGCAAGCCGAAAGCGTCGGGTTGATCAATCGAACCGTACCCGGTCAACGGCTTGAAACGGAAACGCTGGCGTTGGCGGGGGTTGTTGCCGCGAAATTGTCGGGTGCCGTCAAGATCGGCAAACGGGCGTTTTACGAGCAGATCGAGATGACCCGTGCCGATGCCTATGCCCATGCCGGGGCGGTGATGGTCGAGAACATGCTTTGGCGCGATACCGAAGAAGGTATCAATGCCTTTATCGAAAAGCGCGATCCAGATTGGCAACGATAGCTTCCGCTAAATTCCTCGGGCGCGCAGGGTAAATGCCAGCGCCACCGCCGTCGCACCCATCAAGAACGTGCCCCATAGGAACAGGGTGATCCCACCCGCCCCGATCAGCAATGCGCCAACATAGGGTGCCGCCGCCGACGCGGTTAGCGGCGCGATGGCCAGTGCGCCAGAGACGGCACCAAAGTTTTCCCGCCCCAGCGCTTCGGCCACCAGAATAGGACGCAGGATGGATGACACCCCCGCCGCGGCCCCCTGGCACATGGCATAAGCAAAAAAGAGCCCGACATGCCCCGCCGCCAGCAACAGCGACAGACTTGCCAGCACGAGCAGCATTGCAACGGCGCGGATCGCGGTTCCGGCGCGGATACGGTCGGCCCCGACCATCAGGAACACGCGCCCCGCCACCTGCATCGGCCCGACCGAGGAGGCCACCAGAACAGCAAGTCCGGTTCCGGCCCCGCGATCGCCAAAACCGGCAGGGCAAAGGTCGACAGCATGGTATGATTGCCAAGGATCAGACCAAAGAGACCTGCCAGCAACCAGAATTCCGGCCGGTGCAGGGCCGCACGAATGGCCCCCTTGCGCGCCACACCACCCTCGCCCCCCCGGCGTTCACCGCGCCGCAACCAAGCCACTCCCACAAGGTTTGCGGGCACGGTCACCACCAGTTGCACAAGACCAAAGGTCAGAAGCGCGCCCCGCCAGCCAAGGCCGTGGCCCGCATAGGCCCCGAGCGGAAAGGCGATGGTCGAGGCAAAACCAGCCACCAGTGTCACCCGGATAATGGCACTGCGCGCGTGGCTGCCAAGCCGCCGGGTCAGAAAGGCAAAACAGGTTTCATAAAGGCTTCCGGCCTGCGCCAGCCCGATCACGGCCCAAAGCGCCAGCCACAGGGCCAGAGAGTTCACCTGCGACAACAGTATCAGGCAGAGCGCCCCCAGAGCGGCCGCACCCGCCAACAGCGCCCCGCCAAAGCCCCTGTCCACCAGACGACCGGAAAGCGGTGCCAATGCCGCCGACACCAGAAGGCCCAGCGTCGGGCCCAATGCCAGTTCCGCCCGCCCCCAACCGCTGCCCGCCTCAAGCGACAAAAGAATGGCTCCGAAAATGTAGATGAGCGCCGCAAAGCCCAGCGTCTGTCCGACGGCCAGCGCCCAGACACCAAGCTTTTCATCCTGCGACATCGCGCCTCAAAGCCCGTAGATCGTTGTGAACTTCTGGTCCAGATAGTCCAGCAAGGGTGCCTCGCACGGGGCAAAACCGCAGGCACGGGTCACCACGTCGCGCGGTTCATAAAGGCTGCCGAACTGTTGCAGGCGGGTTTTCAGCCATTCGGTCGCGGGACGCGCATCGCCCGTGCCAAGGCGGGCATCCAGATCGGGCACATCGGCGCGCAGCTTTTGCATCAGGCAACCCGCATAGACATTGCCCAACGCATAGGTCGGAAAATAGCCAAAAAGCCCCACCGACCAATGCACATCCTGCAACATGCCGTTGGACGGTCGGTCAACGGCAACGCCAAAGTCAGCCAGGAAGCGGTCGTTCCAGGCCGCCTCCAAATCGGCGGCGGTCAGGTCGCCCGACATCAACCGCCGCTCCAGATCAAACCGCATCATGATATGGAGATTGTACTGAACCTCGTCGGCTTCGGTGCGGATGTATCCGGGCTGGACCCGGTTGACCGTGGCATAGAAGGCATCGGCATCGGCAACCCCGAACTCGCCAAAGGTTTCGCGCATCCTGCCAAACATCCACCCGGTAAAGGCACGCCCCCGGCCAAGCTGGTTTTCATAAATGCGGCTCTGGCTTTCGTGGACGCCCATCGACACGCCCTGCCCCAGCGGTGTCAGAAAGTGCGCCTGATCAATGCCCAATTCATAGCAGGCATGTCCTACTTCATGGATGGTCGAATAAAGGCAGTTGAAGGGATCCGCCTCGACCACGCGCGTGGTGATGCGCGCGTCATTGCCGGACCCGGAGGAAAACGGATGCACCGCCATATCCAGCCTCCCGCGCTGCCAGTCATAGCCAAAGGCCGAAGCCATGTCGCGTGCCAGGGCCAGTTGTTTGTCCCTGGCAAATGTGCCGGTCATTGCCGCGGGACGCACGTCTGACGCCAACACCGCCTCGCGCAAGGCCACCAGTCGCGGGCGCATCCGGTCGAACATCGCGGCCAATTCGGCACCCGTGGCCCCCGGCTCGTATTCATCCAAGAGCGCGTCGTAGGTATCGCCACCATCTGCCAGCGCTTGACCCTTTTCGCGGATCAGCGCGATGACCTTGCCCAGAGTCGGCAGAAAATGCCCCACGTCATTGCGCGCCCGCGCCTCGGCCCAGACCCCCTGCGCGACACTGGTCTGGCGGGCAATTTCAGTGGCAAGGCGCGCCGGAATTTTGGCGTTGCGGGTAAAGGCCCGGTCAATCAGCGCCATCGCCCGCGCGCCCGCCGCATTAGGGGCCGTGGCCTCGGCCAGCCAGTCGCCCAGACGCGGATCGGTGCGCCGGGAATGCAGAACCCCCTCGATCGCGGCCATTTCCTCGCCCCGCTGATCGGCCGCCCCCCTGGGCATCATGGTTTCCTGATCCCAGCCCAGACGCCCGGCAATCTGCGCCAGCGCCTCGGTGTCGCGCTGAAAGGCCATCAGTTCTGAAAAAATGCTCATTTGCGGCCCCGGATGGATTGAACGATGGGATATTGTGCCAAAAATCGCGCCCGGATGATCAGCACCCACAAGAGAACCGCACCCGATTGATGCGCCAGCCCCAGGTTCAGCGGTGCCGCATGAAGCACCGTCACAATGCCCAGAACCACCTGCCCGAACAGCATCACCGCCATCCAGTCATAGGCGCGCAGGGTTTTGGGGTGCGGTGAGCGGCGGCCGCGCATCCATACGGCCAGGCCAAAGCCAAAGACCAGATATCCCGCCATGCGGTGGATGAACTGGACCAGACCGGGGTTTTCAAAAAACGCCCGCCAGGCTGGCCCGTCGGGAACGTAAAAGGCATCGGCGGGGAAAAAGCTTTCTCCCATCAGTGGCCAGGTCGGAAAACCGCGCCCCGCATCGATGCCCGCGACCAGCGCGCCCAGCAGAACCTGCAAAAGCACGAAATGCATGAGGCCGGTGGTCATGGCGAACAACCTCGGTTCGCGCGAACGGCGGGCCTGCATCAGGTCGCCCTCGCTGCGCCCCAGCGCCAGAATGTACCAGGCACTCAGCCCCAGAATGCCAAAGGCCAGCCCCAGATGCACCGCCAGCCGATAAGAGGCCACATCGACCACCGGCCCGGTCAGCCCGGATGACACCATCCACCAGCCGATGGCCCCCTGCAAAGCACCCAGTGCCCCCAGACCGGCCAGACGTCCCGTCCATCCGGTGGGGATTTTTCGGGTCGCGGCAAAGAATACAAAGCCCACCGCCCAGACCAACCCGATGAGGCGGCCCAATTGCCGGTGCCCCCATTCCCACCAATAGATCGACTTGAAGGCCGCCAAGTCCATCTGGTGGTTTTGCAGTTGATATTCGGGACTTTGCTGGTACTTGGCAAATTCAGCGTCCCAATCGCCTGCGCTCAAAGGCGGCAGGGCACCCGTCACGGGGCGCCATTCGGTAATCGACAACCCTGAATCCGTCAGCCGGGTCAGCCCGCCAACCAGGATCATCGCCGTGACGAGCACGAAGATGACGATCAGCCAGACTCGGATCGGCCCCCGCGCGCCACGCCTTTTGGCGTCGATCAAACCGGTTTTTGGCGCGGCACGGGTGTTCACCCCTTGCCCGACCTCTTCGAACAGTTTGCGTTTTTCAGCCATAGAACCCTCCCTGACGCGCCTGAGACTAGAAGCCGGGCCAGCCAGCTTCAAGCCACGCGCTTGCAACTATTTTTCACGGCTTCGGACGAGTTTGCGCAATATGCCGTGGAACATCTGCACATCGGCGCGGGTCAAGGCGGTGCGGGTCCACAAATTGCGCAGATTGAGCTTCATGCTGTCGGCCTTGGTTGCGGGGAAAAAGAACCCGATATCGTCCAGAGATTTTTCGTAGTGATCGCCGAGTTTCTCGATCTCGATCGCCGGGGCGAATTCGCTGCGACCCAGTCCCATGACCTCGGGCGGTTGCTGCGTGCCCTGCCGACACCACTCATAGGCACATAAAAGCACCGCCTGTGCGAGGTTGAGCGAGGCGAAATCAGGGTTCACCGGCACCGATATGACCGCGTGTGCGCGGGCCACATCGTCGTTTTCCAACCCGGCCCGTTCAGGGCCGAACAGCACCGCAACTCTTTGACCGCCGTCGATCAGGTCGCGCGCATGGGCCATGGCCCGTTCCGGTGTCATGACCGGCTTGATCAATTCGCGACTGCGCGCGGTCGTAGCAAAGACATAGGCGCAATCGGCGACGGCGTCCGGCACGGTCTGAAAGACCCCGGCGTGGTCCAGCACCTGCCCCGCCGCCCCCGATGCCATCGCCACCGCCCTTGGATTTGGCCAGCCATCGCGGGGGGCCACGATCCGCATCCGGTCCAGCCCGAAATTCAGCATCGCGCGCGCCGAAGCACCGATGTTTTCGCCCATCTGCGGCCGGACGAGAACAAAACTGGGGCCGGTATCGGACATGCGGGCCTTCCTGCGGTTTTGGGCCTGATACGCCGGGCTTGCCGGGTTGGCAAGGCGACGGAACCATCGCCACCAACGGATCATGGCCAAGCCCGGAAATCTGCGCTAAGTCCGGTCCAGACACAGCACGGGGAACCCGCCATGGCCACCGATGATGCCGCAGAAGATACCACAGGCAATCGCCCGCAGATTTACCTGATCACGCCCCCGGACTTCACGCTTGAAACGTTTTCGACCCAACTGGCACAAGTGCTGGATCAAGCAGAGATTGCCTGCATTCGCCTGGCTCTGGCCGGAAGCGATGAAGACAGGATCGGGCGCGCCTGTGACGCCCTGCGGCAGGTCGCGCATGACCGCGATGTGGCGCTGGTGATCGAAAACCACATCCGTTTGGTCGAACGGCATGGAATAGACGGGGTGCACCTGTCGGATGGTGCCAAGAATGTGCGCTATGCGCGCAAGGAACTTGGCGGCGATGCCATTGTTGGCGCGTTCAGCGGTGTGTCGCGCCATGACGGATTGAACGCGGGCGAAGCGGGGGCTGATTATGTCGCCTTCGGCCCGGTCGGCGCGTCGGCTTTGGGGCGGGGCGACGTGGTTGACCGCGATCTCCTTGCCTGGTGGTCCGAGGTGATCGAGGTGCCAGTGGTGTCCGAAGGCGGCCTGACGGCTGACCTGATCGAAAACCTTGCCCCCATCACCGATTTCTTTGGCATCGGTGCCGAGATTTGGTCCGCAGAAAATCCCGCGACAGCGCTGAAAAAACTACTCGCGCCACTCGGCTGATCGGTTCGCGCAACCCTTACTCCAGATAATCGGCACCGAGAACATTCTTCACGCCGTCCCGAACAACCGTTTCGCAATGCGCCGCCAGTTCCTTGCGGGTCGCAAAGGCATCGACACTGACAGGATCGTGGAAAATGACATCGACCGATCCTTGCCGACCGGTTGACAGGGTTTTCCAGAAATGCGCGCCAAACGGCATGTCGCCCCACCAGCCATAATAATGAGGGTCTTGCCCGTCCGGGGCGCGGTAAACGACGCTTACCGGCTGGATTTTCATCACATGTTCAAGCCCGTGGCTGTAAAATGCGGCAAACAACGTGGATTTGAACGGCAAGACCCGCAACCCGTCGGTCGACGTGCCTTCTGGAAAGAACAAGAGCGGATGGCCCGCCCTGATCCTGTCTTCCATCAGCGCCTGCTGGGCGCGCGCTTCCTTCGGGTTGCGGGCGATGAAGGCGGTGCCCGTGGCGCGGGCAAGCCAGCCAATGCCGGCCCAGCGCGCCACTTCGGATTTTGATACGAAATAGACCGTCTGGCACGCATTCAGCGAAAAGATGTCCAGCCAGGAGGCATGATTGGCCACCACTGCGCCGCGGTGTTTCATCGGCTGGCCCGTCACCCGGTAACGCATCCCGAGAATGACAAACGAAGACCGGCAGACAAACCGGGTGATATGAGGTGTAAGCGGGCGGTTCAT
>JBATDH010000022.1:0-2208 GCA_049663365.1 Albidovulum sp.
GGCGCGGCCCGCACGCCGCCCCTCGCGCCGCCCGCGGCGCGACAAGGCAGCCTGAATCCGCTAAAAAACTACTTTTTGAGAGCGCTGCGGCGCTCTCATTCGTTTCGGGCGATTGCAGCCTGACTCGGCCTCAGACCGCCGCGAAGCCGGCTCAGTGCGCCTCTTCCTCCAGATGCAGCTTCATTTCCAGCAACACCCGCTGAATGGCCAGGGTTTCGGCCAGTAACCGCTTGGATTCGTTGATGGTAATCCTGCCGTCCTGAATTGATTGGTTATATTCGCCCATCAGCATCGCAAACCGCTGGCTGAGCGCCACAACATCGGCGTTGACACCCCCGGCACCGGCATTGCGCCGGTCCTGATCGTAAGACAGGGTAATTCCCCTCAGATCGGCCAGCGCCACCGTCACATGCGGGAACCGCGCTGCTGCCTCGAGTGCGGCGACAACGTCAATCGGCATGAACCGATCAGCATGTTCCGCATCGCCGGAATAGTACCTGCCAAGCGTGGCCTTGGACTTGCCGCACAACTCGGCCGCCGCCTCGATGCCAACATCCTTGACCAGCGCTTCGCTGTGTTTTTTCAGATAGGTGCCCGGTGTTTTGGCCAAATCTACAGTCTCCTGCGCCTTTCCCGCCTGACGACGGGGGAAATCACTTCGTCCATTCCCCTTAATCGCTGACAGGGGTTTTGTCATGGTTAAAGCGTTCCCCGATAAGGGAACGAACACGAGTATCCGGCACCCCGACGTCGGCAAGTGTGGGGTCCGTTGCGTTTTGGCAGAGTGGGGCTGCCAAAGTCGGCTATGCCGACAGCGTCGCAACGGACCTTCAGTGCGGCCTTCCGGCGTAAGTGTGCGGCACCGCAATCCTGCTTGATCGTGCCCCGTTCCCGGCGCTATCAGGGCACATGGCCAAACTCTATTTCCACTATTCCACCATGAACGCCGGCAAATCGACCTTGCTGTTGCAGGCGGCGCACAACTACCGCGAGCGCGGCATGGACACCTATCTGCTGACAGCGCAACTGGACAATCGCGCCGGGCATGGTCGTATCGCCAGCCGTATCGGCATCGGCGAGGAAGCCGATACTTTCGCCGCAGACACCAATCTTTTTGCCAAGATCGCGGCACGCCTCGACCTTGGCCCCATCGCCTGTGTGTTTCTCGACGAGGCGCAGTTTCTGACACCGGATCAGGTCTGGCAACTGGCCCGTGCGGTCGATGATCTTGCGGTTCCGGTCATGTGCTACGGTCTTCGGGTCGATTTTCGGGCCGAACTTTTCCCCGGCTCGGCGGCGCTTCTAGCGCTGGCCGATGAAATGCGCGAGGTGCGCACCATCTGCCATTGCGGCAAGAAGGCCACGATGGTGGCGCGCAAGGGCCCGGACGGCACGTTTCAACGCGCCGGCGCGCAGGTGCAGATCGGCGGCAATGAGACCTATGTGTCGCTCTGCCGTCGTCATTGGCGCGAAGCCGTGGGTGACCGCCCCCTTGAGCTGGACCGTGCCTAGCAAAAGCACCCGCCAACGTCATGTCAGCGTCGTGCCGCCACAGACGTTTGAGATTGTCCCACCAGCTTGCCACCCGCCTCTTGGCTGGCACCGAAGCATTGATTGGCGACCGATGTTCTGCCTATACTTCCCCAACGTTACAAGGAGTAGGCTTCGATGAAGCGGTTTTGGGTTTCGTTCTTTTCATATGCATTCCTGTTGGCTGGTTTGACCAACTATTCAATGACAGCACAGGCGCAGGGTCTGCCGCCCCCACCACCAGCCATGCCGGGAGCGACTCCGCCACCACCGCCGCCGCCACCGCCGCCCGCGCAGGAACTCAAGGTGTATTATTCCGTCAATGGCCAGACATTCGGGCCGATGAACGGCGAGCAGCTCAAGGCCAAGATCGCGGCAGGCGAAGTCGGACGGCAAACCCTTGTCTGGATGGAGGGCATGACCGACTGGCAGGCGGCCGCAACCGTTGCCGCCGTCGCCCCCTTGCTGACCACGGTACCACCGCAGGCAAAATTCGATGCCTCTGGCTATCTGGTCGGCACCTGGGAATCGTCGGAAACGATGCCCATGCAAGGCATCGGGCAAGCGCAGGTGACGATGTCCATGACCTATCGTGCCGATGGCACTGCGACAGGCTTTGGTACCATGGTCATGCAGTCCCAGTATGGCCCCCTCACGATGTCCATATCGGCCCAGGGA
>JBATDH010000023.1:0-2851 GCA_049663365.1 Albidovulum sp.
CTTCAGGTTTGAGCGGACATTCGTGAGTTTCTATTTGGTAACAGACGAGCCTCCAAGCAATTCTGCGTCCAGGCAAGACGCATAAACCCATTCTGTCGCTGACACTCCAAGCTTGTTGCATAGAGCATGGGACGATGAATTATCGGCGCGAACACCCGTTATGAATCCTCGCGCCCCTTCATTTTCCCACATGTGAACAATTGCTTTTGCCCCAAGCAATAGCGCAATCTTTTCGCCACGTCGGTCTTCTCTCGTTGCCAGTGCTCCCCAAAATACATCCGTTGCGCGAAGGCTTTTAGGATGGTGGATGAAAAAGGAAGATGCGCTCGCTACCGGCCTTCCGGTCTCGTCTGTCGCCACCAGATTGATGCCCCGAAGAACTTTACCGCGCATGATCGCCCCGGGAACTGGCATCACCTCGCAGGACTCGCAAAGATTTGCTGTAGCCGCGACAAGTGTCTGTGGTGTCTCGGCATTTAGCACCATAATACTTAGATCTTCGGGCGTCCGGTATTTGGCAAGCACATCCTTGCTTGCATGAAAGGCGGATTTACCACCCCAATAGTGTTCGTGGCGATCCGTCGAAAATCCGCGCTCTTCAAGGTCGGCGAAAAGCTCCGTAACCTCAGCCTTTGGGAAGTAGTAGCATACCCCGGCACCCTGCAATCTTGCCAAACTGGAGAGAATTTCCGACGTATCGGTGGCGGGATCGCTCAACGCAACAAGACGCCCGTAATATGCATATCTCGGACTTTCTTTCAGCAATGACCAGAGGCTGGCGCTCCGTTTCATCAGGGCAATTTTTTCTGGGCTGCCGAAAAACTCATCTTCAAACTGCATCGTAGAAATCCAGTTAACGTTGCCGATTAATCCGTAGCCTATCACATATTCCGTGACAGTGCCCGCTCTTGGCCTGCTCTAACCCGTAGCCCTCGGCATCGGTCGTTCACGCGGCCTCTGCCGGGGGTACACTTTTTTCTTTTTTTCTTTTGGGGGATGGGGGGAGTGGGGCCTTCAGGTTTGAGCACTGAGCCGAAATTTGTATTTAAGTGTCACTCGCAACGCTGGTTGGGCCGTCTCAAAGCCTCGGTTAAGGCGGTCTCGTGCAATCGAAATGGGCAATACTGTAGAGAATTCACTGCAGGGAATGCGATAAAGCTGAGTGAAATGCGATCAATTCTGTTACCTTGAGCCTAGCATCTAGAAGAGGAATTTTGACTTTGTGGTTTGATTTGCCCAAAGCCGATCCAAATCAAAGGGGTATTTCACATGCTTGTCGTGCGAAAATCAATTTTTCAACTGATAGCTCTGTTTTTTCTTTTCTTCCCGCTAGGGTTTCCCACGTTGGCGCAATCGCAAGGTTCCGAAACGCGGATACTTGTCACCGAGATCATGAACCGGCACTCGGCCGCCTCCTTTGTGCATGAACTCGATCGAACAGCAGCGTGGATAGCCTATGTCGAGGGCGTCGCTATCATGGGTGAGCATGAAGATTGGCCGACCGAAAAGGCCTTCGAGGAAGCAAGCGTTCGTTCCTTTGTCTACGATGTCCATAACCTCAGCGCTCGGCTTGTTGCGACGGTCGTAGAGTTAAGGAGAAACGTCAAGCGCAGCAAAGTCTTTACGCCCGACGAACAGGCGCGGTTTGATGCAATCTTGCAAGACGTCGATACGATGATTGAAGGCTCGCAGGACCTGTACGTTCTGCTGAGGGAAGGCCGCCTTGATGAAGCGGGTGAATTCTACCGGACGCAAACGCGGTCGCTGTATCGAAAAGTCAGTGGCGACACCTATACCCTTATCAGCGGTATCGAAAAGGATTTGAAAAAAGCGCGCTTCAAGATACGAACCCTTGAATAATCCTGAATATGGAAAAACGGGCAAACTGAGACGCGGGAAATGATTGGACGAAAAGCGAAGATTGAAAGGGCGCGGTCGGCCCGACGCCCTGTTTGGAAGCGAGGTTTAAGCCATGTCCGCCACTGATAAAGTTTTCGATGGTTCAATCCCGCATTTCTACGACACATTCATGGTCCCCCTGATCTTTCGCGTATACGCGGATGATCTGGCGGCACGTGTCGCAAAGCTTCAGCCATTATCATTGCTTGAAACCGCGTCTGGTACCGGCGTTGTGCCCCGCGTGCTTCAGCATGTGAGACGATGAAAGACATGCGAGATATTCAGGAGGCCTTTGAACCGAATCCGGCCACCCAGGATGAAAATGCCGAAGTTTGCGGCAAACGCATTCCGTCGGCGGAGGAACTTTGGGATACCATCAAATCCAGCCCAGGTGCGGTTTGGGAAAAGGCCAGTGGTTATTATGACAATCTGCCCGCACCGGATTTTTCGGCAACATGGCAATGGTTTGTAGCCCATCTAAGTTGGGAATAGGCTGATAGCTTTATGGGTTATGTTGCTGGAACGCAGCGCCATCGAACCGATGATCGGCCACATGAAGAACGACGGTCGCCTGACGCGATGTCCGCTCAAAGGAACTGAGGGCGACGCTCTCTTCGCCGTGCTCTGCGGCTGCGGTCACAACATCCGCATGATCCTGAGGCACCTTAGGGTCCTTTTGCGCCAACTGATTTGGACGTTCACCCGTCTTCGCATGATCATTGTTGTGGAAATGGCATCCGCCCGACGGGATCAGATCGACAAATTGGCCGCTTGAGGCTGTTGTTCAGGACGAACCACCTAGTGTTTGGATAAAGCGCGAAAACAGCTCACCTTGGGAACTGATCCCCAATTTCGAATAGATGTTGCGCCTGTGAATCCGAACGGTACCGGGGGCGATCCCCAAGATGCGACTGGTCGCTTCCGCCGAATGGCCTTTCAAAGAGTATTCGAC
>JBATDH010000024.1:0-4383 GCA_049663365.1 Albidovulum sp.
GGTGGAAGCCGAGCCGGTGGCGGGCTGAAGCCCGCCCTACGGTTGCTGTCATGCTCGCGCAGACTGTCATGCCCGCGTAAGCTGTCATACCCGCGAAAGCTGTCATACCCGCGAAAGCGGGTATCGGGGTGGCATGAGGCCCCCGCTTGTGCGGGGGTGACAGGGGGGTGGAAGCCGAGCCGGTGGCGGGCTGAAGCCCGCCCTACGGTTGCTGTCATGCTCGCACAGACTGTCATGCCCGCGTAAGCTGTCCGACCCGCATAAACTGTCATGCCCGCGAAAGCGGGTATCGGGGCGGCATGAGGCCCCCGCCTGCGCGGGGGTGACAGGGTTGGTTTGGGGTGAAAACCGAGGCAGTGGCGGGCTGAAGTCCGCCCTACGGTTGCTGTCATATTGGCCGCCGGAGCGGAATTCCAGATATCGCCACCCGTTGTTCTGCGTCTGATACACCGACTTCTTTCAGTTCAGCAATGAAGGCTTCGGCAATTTGAACCGGGTACTGCGTTGGGCCAATCAGTATCTTATCTAGAAGCTCTGGAAGCGTCATTCCAAGTAGACCTTCGGCAGCTATGTTTTGGAGTCGAATCTTATAAATTATCTGAGGAACACCAGAAATGACTTCTGTAGCGGGAATCAATCGCCTCTTCACGTCATGAGTTGGGCTATACACAATACGCCATTCTTTCTCTTCAGAGAAACCGGGATGCTTGGTGGCTAAGACCGCATAGCGAAAAGCTTGATAAAAGTATGGAAATACCTCCTCCCAGCCAATTTCTTTAAAAAAATCAAATTCCTTTTCTATTTGATCTAAATTTCTTCCAAATTCAATAAGAAAATCCTCAACATCTTTATATTGTACGGGGCAAGTGTATGCTTGCAGTGCATCTGTTGGTGCCAAGAATGGTCTATTTTTAAAAACGAAAGCTACATTAGTATCGCCACCATATGCGCGCCACATTGAGAGGCGCCCGTAGTGATCTTCTTTCGAGCTTTGATCGCCATGTTCGCTAATGCTGAGTATATAACTTTGTGTGGTTCTCCAATGTTGGTCCGCATCAAATGATTTGGCAAATATGTTAGAACCATCAGGATTAAGGCTTTCCAAGAAGGATTTAAACCGTCCTCCAATATTGTTATCTGTCCAAACACGGTGGACGCAATTCTGGCCGTGATGAACTTCCGAAAAATCATTCATCACTGCTGCATTTCGCAGCCAAACCTCTTCATTATTAATTATTTTAAGTCCAGTGCTGGCGCTTGTGTAATATACAAAGCGTGAATTATTTTTTTCACATGAAATAAACTTCTGAGTGGCATAGGGAAAAATAAGAGATCGAAGTTTTTCAGTTTTCTCTGACTCGTTCATCCAGGATATCCCTTTCTTGCTTCCCCCTCACACCAACCGCTCCACCTCCTTCGCCGCCCGCACGAAATCCGCAAACAGCGGATGCGGCGCGAAGGGTTTGGATTTCAGTTCGGGGTGGAACTGGACGCCGATGAACCAGGGATGGTCCTGCCATTCGACGATCTCGGGCAGTTTGCCGTCGGGGCTCATGCCGGAAAACGCCAGACCGCAGGCCTCGAGCTTGTCGCGGTACTTGATGTCGACCTCATAGCGGTGGCGGTGGCGTTCCTCGATGGCGGTGGACCCATACACCTCGGCCACCTTTGAGCCCTTGGCAAGCACCGCCGAATAGGCACCGAGCCGCATGGTGCCGCCCTTGTCGTCGTCATGCTTGCGCGCGACCATGTGGTTGCCCTGCACCCATTCCTTGAGGTGATAGACGACCGGGGTGAACCGCTTCTTGCCGCCGGATTTGACCGCCTCGTGATCGAATTCCTCGGAACCGGCATCGGGCAGGCCCGCGAGGTTGCGGGCGGCTTCGATCACCGCCATCTGCATCCCGAGACAGATGCCGAGATAGGGGATTTTCTTTTCGCGGGCAAATTGCGCGGCCTTGATCTTGCCCTCGGTGCCGCGTTCGCCGAAACCGCCGGGCACGAGGATCGCGTGGAAGCGTTCGAGGTAGGGCGCGGGGTCTTCGCGCTCGAAAATCTCGGCGTCGATCCATTCGGCCTTGACGCGGGTGCGGTTGGCCATGCCGCCATGGGTCAGCGCCTCGGCGATGGATTTATAGGCATCCTCAAGCTGGGTATATTTGCCGACGATGGCGACGCGCACCTGACCCTCGGCATGGTCGAGCCGGTCCATCACATCGGTCCAGCGGTCGAGATTGGGTTTGGGCGCGGGCGATATGCCGAATGCGTCGAGCACTGCCTGATCGAGGCCTTCGCGGTGATAGGCGAGAGGGGCCTCATAGATGGTTTTCAGATCATATGCGGGGATCACCGCCTCTTCGCGGACATTGCAAAAGAGCGCGATCTTGGCGCGTTCCTTTTCCGGGATCGGATGCTCGGACCGGCACACCAGCACATCGGGGGCAAGGCCGATACTTTGCAGTTCCTTGACCGAATGCTGGGTGGGCTTGGTTTTCAATTCACCGCTGGCGGCCAGATAGGGCAAGAGCGTCAGATGCATCAGGATCGACTGGCCGCGCGGGCGTTCGTGGATGAACTGGCGGATCGCCTCGAAGAAGGGCAGGCCCTCGATATCGCCGACGGTGCCGCCGATTTCGCAGAGCATGAAATCAACCTCATCCTCGCCGATATGGAGGAATTCCTTGATCTCGTTGGTGACATGGGGAATGACCTGGATGGTCTTGCCGAGGTAATCGCCGCGGCGTTCCTTTTCCAGCACGTTGGAATAGATGCGGCCCGAGGAAATGGAATCGGTCTTGCGGGCGTGGACGCCGGTGAAACGCTCGTAATGGCCAAGGTCGAGATCGGTTTCCGCGCCGTCATCGGTGACGAACACCTCGCCATGTTCAAACGGCGACATGGTGCCGGGATCGACGTTGAGATAGGGGTCGAGTTTGCGCAGGCGGACCGAAAAGCCGCGCGCCTGCAAGAGTGCGCCAAGGGCGGCGGAGGCCAGACCCTTGCCCAGCGATGAAACCACGCCGCCGGTGATGAAAACATATCGCGCCATGGTCGGATGCCCCCGTGATTGCCGTCAGGTTTACTGGAATTGCCGGGTCTGTTCTGGACCCTGCATCACGGGATTCAAGAAGTAACCGATTCGCGCGCGGCCCGCAACCGGACCGCAAGGGATTGTGGCAGGTATTTGGTCTGCCCTCAAAGGGTGGTGGCGCGGTTTATTCCTGGTTCACTCTGCCGGGGGCGGGGTCGCGGGCGCGTCGCTGGGCGGCGGCGGCAACAGATCGGCCTCGGGCAGGGCGGGGGCCTGATCGGTGGCGGGGGCCTCGTTGGTGATCTGGTCAACCACCGAATTGCCCTTGGATTTCTGCGCGGAAAGCACTGTCAGCGTGATCGAGGTGGCGATGAAGGCCACGGCGAAAATCCAGGTCAGCTTGGTCAGCGCATTGGCCGCGGCCCGCCCGCTCATGACGCCACCACCGCCACCGCCACCCAGAAGGCCACCGCCTTCGGAGCGTTGCAAAAGCACGATGCCGATCAGCAGCATTGCCAGGATCAGGTGGATGGTGAGAACGACGTTTTCCATGGACCCCTGGGCCTTTTTGAGTTGTGACGCGCTTATCTAGGCGCAACGCCGCGCGGTCGCAACCCCTCAGTCGCCGAGATCGTCCATGTCGGACTGGCCGGAAAGGCGGCGGCGCACATGGCTCCACGACAGGCCGATGCCGAGGATGACCGAGAGCGCCAGAATGCCGAGCCAGGCGTTGAGCGAGGGGTTGTCGAGCCGCAAGAGCCCCTGATCGACCAGCACCCAGGCCAGGGTGGCGACCAGCGCCGCCACCAGCATCATGCCAAAGCCGCCGATGGAGCGGATCGTGGCGCGCAGGTAGATAACATAGCCGACGAAAAGCAGCAGTCCAGCCAGCGCGATCATCGGCATTTGATCGGAAAGCGAGGCGCGCGCCCAATGGGCAAAGCTGTAGCCCGAAGGATTATAGGTGGCCGACAAGAGCCCGAGTGCGGCCAGCCAGCGGATGAGAAAGGTCAAATCACGTCTCCTTCGTCCGGGCGGTGGCCCGCTTCATTCCGCCGCCCGGCACACGGCCGAAAGCTTGTTGCCGTCGGGGTCGCGCAGGTAGCAGGCGTAGAAATCGGGCCCGTAGGGGCGCAGGCCCGGCTTGCCTTCGTCGCTGCCGCCATGGGCCAGACCTGCGGCGTGAAAGGCATCGACAGCGGCGCGGGACGGCGCGGCAAAGGCGATCATCGAGCCGTTGCCGCGGGTTGCGGGTTTTTCATTGAAAGGCGTGTCGACCCAGAGCAGTGGTTCCCCGTCGGCATTTTCGCCGTAACCGATTTCGTCGGGTTCGGTGTGGGTCCGTTTGAAAC
>JBATDH010000025.1:0-3727 GCA_049663365.1 Albidovulum sp.
GTTCAGGTATTCGTCAACCTTTTCGAGATAGCCGATCGTGGTCAGCCATTTCTGATCCGGGCCGACCAGCAGCGCCAGATCCTTGGTCATGTGGCCGTCTTCGACGGTCTGCACGGTGACTTTTTCCAGCGTCTCGGCAAAGCGCATGAGGGCCGCGTTATTGTCGAGCTTGGCGCGGTGCTTCAGGCCCCCGGTCCAGGCATAGATCGAGGCGATGGAGTTGGTAGAGGTTTCCTTGCCCGCCTGATGCTGGCGGTAGTGCCGCGTCACCGTGCCGTGGGCGGCCTCGGCCTCGACCGTCTTGCCGTCGGGGGTCATCAGAACCGAGGTCATCAGCCCCAATGAGCCAAAACCTTGCGCCATGGTATCGGACTGCACGTCGCCGTCATAGTTCTTGCAGGCCCAGACATAACCGCCCGACCATTTCATCGCGCTTGCCACCATGTCGTCGATCAGCCGGTGTTCGTAAATGATGCCCTTTTTCTTGAATGCGGCCTCGAACTCTTCCTCATAGATCTTCTGGAACAGCTCCTTGAAGCGACCGTCATAGTATTTGAGGATGGTGTTCTTGGTCGAGAGATACACCGGCCAGCCGAGGTTGAGACCATAGTTGAGCGAGGCGCGGGCAAAGTCGATGATGGAACTGTCGAGGTTGTACATCGACATGTAGACCCCCGCAGAGGGCGCGTCATAGACATCGCGTTCGATGGTGGTGCCGTCGTCGCCAACGAATTTCATCGTCAGCTTGCCCTTGCCGGGAAAGAGGAAATCGGTGGCGCGGTACTGATCGCCAAAGGCGTGGCGACCCACAACGATGGGCTGGGTCCATCCGGGCACCAGACGCGGGACGTTCTTGCAGATGATCGGCTGGCGGAAAATCACCCCGCCAAGGATGTTGCGGATGGTGCCGTTGGGGGATTTCCACATCTGCTTGAGGCCAAACTCCTCGACCCGGCCCTCATCGGCGGTGATGGTGGCGCATTTGACGCCGGCACCGTATTTCTTGATCGCATGGGCAGAATCGATGGTGATCTGGTCATCGGTCGCGTCGCGGACCTGAATCGACAGATCGTAATATTTCAGATCAATGTCGAGATAGGGCAGGATCAGCTTTTTCTTGATGAAATCCCAGATGATCCGGGTCATTTCGTCGCCATCAAGTTCGACGACGGGGTTTTCTACCTTGATCTTTGACATGCCATTCTCTCCGCTTGGGGTGACTCGCTTGGGCGGGTCATAGTCTAAAACCGGCATCAGGAAAAGACGGTATGCGACAGTATACAGAATTATTCAAAAAAAACGGCACCGAGATCCGACCGACGCCTTCAGTTATGCTCGAAAAACGGCCGTACCCGTTCACGCACCCAGTCCCAGAGCGCCGGGGCCCCGCGCGCCACCTTGGCCCCCACCCGCGTCTGCAACTGATCGAAGGTCACGTTATATTCGATCCAGGTGCCGCCGCCCGAGGCGAGGTTGTGCAAGACCGGTTGCACCCGGTCGAGCGATTTGGCAAAGACGGCATCAGGCGTTTCAGCGGCTTCGAATTCGTCCCAGAGCGCACGCAATCCGGTGCCGATGTCGGGCGGCAGCAGGCCAAAGATGCGGGTTGCGGCGCGGGCCTCGGCCTGGGTGGTTTCCGCCGACCCGTGCGCCGCACCGTTTTGCGAATGGATCGGCACATCGCCCACGTCAATTTCGACCAGATCGTGCAGGATCAGCATTTTGATCACCCGGTCGATAGTGACGCCAGGACCGGCCTGATCCGCCAGCACCAGGGCATAAAGGGCCAGATGCCAGCTATGTTCACCGGAATTTTCGCGCCGCGACCCGTCGGCCAGCGTTGTCGCGCGCAGCACGTGCTTGAGCTTGTCGGCCTCCATCAGGAAGGCGAACTGGGCCTCAAGCCGATGGGTCATTCGGGAGGCACTGCAATGGGCGCGTTTGACTTGCGGGCCTTTTTCAACCGCGCTTCGAGGAATTTGCGCGCCTTGGCCTCGGCCCGGCGCACACGGATGGCGGTCATGTAGGCTTCCTGCATGGTGGTGGAGGCGGCATCGAGTATCTTGTTGATCTCGCTGACCAGCGCCTCGTCATGCAGCTCTTCCACGGCGGCGATCACATCGTCGGCCAGCTTTTCGGCAAGATCTTCGGCCTTGGACATCCGGTTACCTCGATGCCTCGCCCAGCCGCCGGTGCACATAGGTCTGAACCGTATTGATCATCGGGGTCATGTGCTGTTCTTCATCTTCAAAGAAATGTCCGGCCCCTTCGACCTGATCATGGCTGATGGTGATGCCCTTTTGTTCGCGCAGCTTGGCCACCAGCAGATCGGTGTCCTTGGGGGGGGCCACCCGGTCTGCGGTGCCATTGATGATCAGTCCCGAAGCCGGACAGGGCGCGAGAAAGGAAAAGTCATACATGTTGGCGGGCGGCGAGACCGAGATGAAGCCGGTGATTTCCGGACGCCGCATCAAAAGCTGCATGCCGATCCAGGCACCGAAGGAAAAGCCCGCCACCCAGCAATGCTTGGAATTGGGGTTCATGGCTTGCAGATAGTCGAGCGCGGAGGCGGCATCGGACAATTCGCCGATGCCCTGATCGTATTCGCCCTGGCTGCGCCCGACGCCGCGGAAGTTGAATCGCAACACGGTGAAGCCCAGTTCGTGAAAGGCGTAATGCAGCTTGTGCACGATACGGTTATTCATCGTGCCGCCAAATTGCGGATGCGGGTGCAGGATGATGGCGATCGGCGCATCGAGCGCCTTTTGCGGATGATATCGACCTTCGAGGCGGCCTTCGGGGCCGGCAAATATCACTTCGGGCATCTGATCGCCTGTCTTTTCGCTGCGGGTGGCTGGCGGGATCGAAAACGGCCTTGCCATTCTTGACTATTTCGCTCAGGCACCCTAGAACTGTTCTAAATACCGGATTGGGCCGGGTTACTGGGTAAAGGGGAGTTAAGCGGCCCGTTGCCCGACGTCAATGTCTTTGCAAGGTGGGATGCATGAAACTCTCGACCAAGGGACGTTATGCGATGGTGGCTCTGGCCGATCTGGCGACGGTGCGGGCCGATCAACTGACCACGCTCGGCGAAATTTCCAAGCGCCAGGATATCTCGCTGCCCTATCTCGAGCAGCTTTTCGTCAAACTGCGCCGGGCGGGGCTGGTCGAGTCGGTGCGTGGACCGGGCGGCGGCTACAAGCTGGCGCGTATCCCGGAAAAAATCCGCGTCAGCGAAGTGCTGGAGGCGGTCGACGAGACGGTCAGCGCGCTGCATACCGGGGCCGGGGCCACGGGCGGCATTTCCGGCAGCCGGGCGCAATCGATGACCAACCGGTTGTGGGAAGGTCTGTCGGCGCAGGTCTATGTGTTCTTGCACCAGACCCGGCTGTCGGATGTCATCGGCAACGATCTGCGGCCCTGTCCCGCCGTGCCGGCGCTGTTTCAACTGGTGGACGAATGAGCCGGTCTGATCAAACGGTGGCGCGTGCCGCGCCATTCTTTTTGTCTCGCGGTGGCGGCGGGGCCGCCCCCGCTCGGGTTGCCTCCGGCGGGAGTATTTGGACAAAGGTGAAGGGGAGGGCATTGTGACGGGCCGGGCCTATCTTGACTGGAACGCCACGGCACCGCTGCGGCCCGAGGTGAAGGCCGCAGTCATCGCGGCGCTGGATTTGCCGGGCAATCCGTCATCGGTCCACGGCGAAGGGCGCGCGGCCAAGGCGCTGGT
>JBATDH010000026.1:0-5796 GCA_049663365.1 Albidovulum sp.
GAGGACTTCATCGCCAAAAAACGCGACAGCGGCACCTACCTGTCGGTTCTCGGCTTCGGGCGCGGCAACCTCGACGATGCGACGATGCAGGCGCTGGCCCAAAACGGCAACGGCACGGCCGCCTATATCGACACCCTGTCGGAGGCGCAAAAGGTGCTGGTCGATCAGCTTACGGGGGCCTTGTTCCCCATCGCCGATGACGTGAAAATCCAGATCGAGTTCAACCCCGCCGCTGTCGCCGAATACCGGTTGATCGGCTATGAAACCCGCGCTTTGGCGCGCGAGGATTTCAACAATGACAAGGTCGATGCCGGTGAAATCGGCGCGGGCCATCAGGTGACGGCGCTTTATGAGATAACCCCCGTAGGCAGCCCCGCGCGCCTTTCCGATCCGCTGCGTTACGGCGAAGCCGCCCCCTCAACCGGCGATGCCAGCGAGATCGGTTTTCTCAAGCTGCGCTACAAGGCACCGGGGGCCGATAGCTCGACCCTGATCGAAACCCCGATCCCGCTGGGCACGGGCGAGGCCGATACCGATGCCCGCTTTGCCGCCGCCATCGCCGGGATGGGCCAGTTGCTGCGCGACCCGAAATATCTGGCCGACTGGGGCTGGGACGATGCCATCGCGCTGGCCAACGGGGCCCGAGGGGCCGACCCCTACGGTTATCGCGCCGAAGCGGTGCAACTGATGCGGCTGGCCGAAAGCCTGAGCCACTGACCCCGGCCATACCGCCCAACGCAGCCCCGGCCCCCGCGCCGGGGCCTCGTCGTTTCAAACCCTTCTCCCGATTGCTTTTCCTGAAAACAGGTGGCCCTTGCCCCCGATGAAGGTGTGTCACAAGATGGGCACCCACAGGGACAGGGGGAAACAGCATGAAAGTGGTTGTGATGGGGGCGGGCGTCATCGGCGTGACCACCGCCTATTACCTTGCCAAACAAGGTGCCGAGGTGATCGTTCTCGACCGGCAGGCGGGGCCTGGCCAGGAAACCAGCTATGCCAATGCCGGTGAACTTTCCTACGGCATGACCTCGCCTTGGGCCGCCCCCGGCATCCCGCTAAAAGCTCTGAAATGGCTGTTCATGAAACGCCGCCCACTGTTCATATGGCCGCTGATCAGCCCCACCATGTGGAAGTGGAGCGCGCAGATGCTGATGAACTGCAACGCGGAAAGTTACGCGCGCAACAAATCGCGCATGGTGCGTGTATCGAACTATTCGCGCGACTGCATGCCCGACCTCATCGCCGAAACCGGCATCGGTTATGACGGGCGCGAACAGGGCACGTTGCAGCTTTTCCGCACCGAAAAGCAGCTTAAGGGGTCAAAAGCCGATCAAGCGATTCTGGCCGAATTCGACAGCCCTTATGAGGTTCTCGACCGCGACGGCTGTATCGCCGTCGAACCCGCCTTGGCCGAGGTGAAGCAGAAATTCGTCGGCGGCCTGCGCCTGACGGCAGATCGGACCGGCGATTGCCGGCTTTTCACCATCGCGCTGGCTGAAAAGGCGGCCGAGTTGGGGGTGGAGTTCCAATATGGCCAGTCAATCCGCCGCATCGCCGTAGAGGACGGCAAGGTCGTGGGTGTCGATACCGAAATGGCCGGGCGCATCACCGGCGACGCCTATGTCTGCGCCATGGGCAGCTTTGCTCCAGGGATATTGCGGCCCATCGGGATCAAACTGCCGGTCTATCCGGTCAAGGGCTATTCGGTGACGCTGCCGGTGACCGATGACGCCATGGCCCCGCAATCGACGATCATGGATGAGGCGCACAAGGTGGCGATCACCCGGCTTGGCGACCGCATCCGCGTGGCCGGAACCGCCGAAATCGCCGGTTACAGCAACCGGCTCGGCCCCCATGCCACCGATACCGTGCGCTATGTGATCGGCGATCTGTTTCCCAAGGGTGGCGATATCAGCAAATCCGAAGGCTGGACCGGGTTGCGCCCGATGACCCCCGACGGCACCCCGGTACTGGGCGACACCCGCTATCCCAACCTCTACCTCAACACCGGGCACGGCACGCTGGGCTGGACCATGGCCTGCGGATCGGGCCGTGCCGTCGCCGATCTGGTCTGCGGCAAGACCCCTGAAATTTCCTTCGACGGCCTGACGGCGGCGCGTTACGGGCAGTGAAACCGGCACAAAAAAGGGCGCACCTACGGCGCGCCCTGCAAAAGTTTTCGACTGAAAATCAGGCGTCGACTTTTTCCACTGCTTTCGATTCGACCGTGTCGCCCTTGGCGATCTGAATCCGGCGTGGCTTCAGCGCCTCAGGCACTTCGCGCACAAGGTCAATGTGCAGCATACCGTCGGCATGGCCTGCTCCGGTCACGCGCACATGGTCAGCCAGCGCAAAGTGCCGCTCAAACGCGCGGGTGGCGATGCCGCGATGCAGATAGGCCTTGGCCTCATCTTCGGCGGCCTTGCGCGCCGAAACGATCAAGGCACCTTCCTTGACCTCGACATTCAGCTCGTCATCCGAAAAACCGGCAACGGCGACAGAAATGCGATAGGCATTCTCGTCGATCTTTTCGATGTTATAGGGCGGGTAGGTCGGCTGGGTCCCATCCGACGACAACACCCGGTCCATCATGTCAGCGATGCGGTCAAAGCCGACCGTGGCGCGGTAAAGCGGGGCAAAATCATAGGTTCGCATGGATCATCCTCCGTAAAGCGATGTCAAAAACCTTCCCGTGAACGGGACAGGCGGTTGCAATGCCAAGGCCCGTAACGGCACCCCGGCACCCATCAGATGTGATCGCCTATCGGCAATTTCAAGGGCGGCAAAACGCCGGAAGAAACGCGATCCGCCGTCGCCCTCCGATCAATCCGCCCGTCAGGGGCGCAGGAATTTCGCCCCCACCGCTTCCGGGTCGTTGACCGTCAGCGACGGCAATCCCGGCGTCACCCGCTTGAATCGGGTCTCCGTCGCGGCATAGGCCGCTTTCAACTCGTTCAAAGGCTGTTCCATCGCCGTCCCCAAAGCCACGCCTTCGCCGTTCATTTCGGCCTTTGCCGACACCACCGAAACGATCTGCGGCACCCCGTCATGCATGATGAAGATCGGCGCCCCCGAGGCCCCAAAGTCAACCGAACAGGACAGCACCATGATACCCGGCTGACGGTCGATGACATGGCACTGTTCTTGTAGCGACGGGGCTTCAGACCGCTCCAGGGCATAGGAAACGATATTGACCGCATCGCCCTGCAACGGGTCGCCGCCCGTTTCAAACGGGTGCACAGACGGCAATCTGATCGGCTGGTCAAGCTCCAGCAGTGCCAGATCATAGGCCACCCGGTCAATCCGGTCGCGCCCCTCATAGATATAGTCGGGATGCGCCACGACGCGCTTGACCTGCCGGTATGCCGCCGCCCGGCCGTTGCGCCAACCTGCCAGAAACTCGAACTCCGACGGCAAGTAGGGCTGGCCGGTATCCTGGTGATAAAGGCAATGCGCCGCCGTCAGCACCAGCACCGGCGAAATCAATGTGCCGGTGCAAAATGCCGATCGCCCGATATTGATCCGGCCCACAGCCTCCCAACCCTTGGAGGCATCAGCAGTACCCAAAGTCTCCAGAACCGATTCCTGCGCCCATCCGCCAAGCGGGGCACATGCCAGAATCAAGGCCACCAAAACTGCTCGCATCGTGCCATCCTACGTTTTTTCGGACATTAGATGCCCGTTTGGGCAAGAATATGGCCGACTGGCGGCAATGCAATCGGAATTCAGGACCGCATCGCCGGTGGCTTTGGCCCGCCCGTGGCCCAGTCGATCAGCTCGACCGTATGAACAACGCGGATATCGGTGCCGGATCCGATCTGCATCATGCAGCCGATATTGCCCGCCGCGATGACATCGGGGGCCTTGGCTTCCAGCGTTTCAACCTTGCGCGCCTTCAACTCTGCGGAAATCTCGGGTTGCAGCAGGTTATAGGTGCCCGCCGATCCGCAGCACAAATGGCTGTCGGCCGGTTCAACCACCTCGAACCCCACCGCCTTCAACAACTCCTTGGGGGCCGATCTGATCTGCTGGCCGTGCTGCAAGGAACAGGCGGCATGATAGGCCACGCGCAGCGGTTCGGGCGCCTTGCCCACCGGCCCGATCCGCACCAGCAACTCCGTTATGTCGCAGGCCAGTTTCGCCACCTCGGCGGCATCTGCCGCGAGATCATCGTTGCGAAACATATAACCGTAATCCTTGATCGTGGTGCCGCAACCCGATGTGTTGATGACAATCGCGTCCAGCCCCCCCGCCCGCCTTTCGGCCATCCAGGCGTGGATATTGGCCGCAGCCGACGCGTGGCTCGCATCGGTTTTTCCCATGTGATGGGTCAGCGCGCCACAACAGCCCATGCCGTCTGCCACCACAACTTCGCAGCCAAGCCGGGTCAACAGCCGGATCGTCGCGTCATTGATATCGGTGTTCAGCGCCTTTTGCGCACAGCCGGTCAGCAACGCCACCCGCAGCTTGCGCGCACCCTTGGCGGCAAACACCTGCACATCGTCATTGCGGCTGACCGGCGGCACCACCTTGGGTGCCATCGCCACCATGGCGCGCAGCCGCGCATCGGGCAGGAACCGGGCGAAGGGCCGGGCCATTTTTGCCCCCAGAAGCGCCAGCCGGAACCGCGTGGGAAACGGGATCACCTGGGCCAGAACCCAGCGTAACATCCGTTCCGCCAAGGGCCGTTTATAGGTCGCCTCGATATAGGCGCGGGCGTGATCGACCAGATGCATGTAATGCACCCCCGACGGGCAGGTCGTCATGCAGGCAAGGCACGACAGGCAGCGGTCGATATGGGTGACAGTTTTGGCATCCGCAGGCCGTCCTCTCTCCAGCATGTCCTTGATGAGATAAATCCGCCCCCGCGGGCTGTCCAGCTCATCGCCCAGCACCTGATAGGTCGGGCAGGTCGCGGTGCAAAACCCGCAATGAACACAGGTGCGCAAGATTTCATTGGCCCGCGCCGTACCGGGGTCTTGAAGCTGGTCGGCGGTAAAATTCGTCTGCATCAGCCCATCAGCCCCGGATTGAGAATGCCCTTCGGATCGAACCGCGCCCTGATCCCCACCGACAATGCCGCGATTGGGGGAGGTTCGGGGTGGAACGGCGCGATCCTTGCGCGGGTTTCTTCTGATCCCCGGATCAATGTGGCATGGCCTGAAAAGGGTGAAATCCTTGCTCTGACGTCCATCCCCTGCGGCACCCCAACCCAGATCAGACCACCCCCCCAGTCAAGTTGAATGCGCGCGTCCATAAACCGGTCAATTATGCTTATCATATCCGTGGGTTTCACGGATATCCGCCAGACATCTTCGTCCGTTTCGGCAAATGTCGTCAGATCACGAACTTGGGCCCAAGCGCGGTCATTTTCTTCCCCCCGAAGTACCCTATTTGGCTCGCCTACCTGTGGCAGGGCTTTTGCAAGTTTCTCGGCACGGTACTCGACCGATCCCGAAAAACCTTCCAGTCGAATAAATGTCTGAGAATACGCCTTGCCCGATTCAGGCAACCGCGCGACACCGGTCACGTCATACGGCGATTTGAGGGCTTCAACGAAGGCATAGCAGGCGGCGGTCCATCCAAACCCGCTATAAAGTAATGTCGCCGTCGCCTCCGGTGTCGGCAGCACTTTCAAGGCCACCTCCGTCAAAACCCCGAGCGTGCCCCAGCTTCCCGCCATCAGCTTGACCAGACCGTAACCGGTGACGTTCTTCATCACCCGCCCGCCGTTCTTGACCACGGCCCCTGTGCCATCGACAAACCTGACCCCCAAAAGCGCATCGCGGCAGGCCC
>JBATDH010000027.1:0-21160 GCA_049663365.1 Albidovulum sp.
CATACGGCCACGGCGGCAGAGGCGGTGGTGCTGCACGGGGCGGACCTGGGTATCTGCCTTGATGGCGATGCCGACAGGGTGATGATCCTTGATGAAAACGGCCATGTGGCGGACGGCGATCAGATCATGGCGCTTCTGGCCGGGCGCTGGGCGGATGCCGGGATGTTGCGCGGCGGCGCGCTGGTGGCGACGGTAATGTCCAATCTCGGTTTGGAACGGTTCCTGACCGGACGCGATCTGCGACTGGAACGGACCTCGGTTGGCGACCGCTATGTGGTGGAAAAGATGCGGGCCGGGGGGTTCAATCTTGGCGGCGAACAATCGGGCCATATCGTCATGACCGATTTCGCCACCACCGGCGACGGGCTGATCGCCGGATTGCAGTTTCTGGCGGCGATGGCCGATACCGGCAAGAGGGCGTCGCAACTGGCGCGGCAGTTTGAAACGGTGCCGCAGATGTTGCGGAACGTGCGCTACGGGGCCGGAAAAGAACCGCTGAAAGTAGCGGCGGTGCAGGCGGCAATAACGGGCGGCGAGGCGCGGCTGAACGGCACCGGAAGGCTGCTCATTCGCAAATCGGGGACCGAACCCATGATCCGGGTGATGGCCGAATGCGAAGACGAGGTATTGCTGGGCGAAGTGGTGGGCGACATCGTCGCCGCCGTCGAGGCGGCGGTGTGAAACGCCCGGACCTCAGTTGAAAAGCTGGGTGCCGCGCCGCCGTCTTTGGCTGATCACCAATCCTGTCAGGATCAGCAGCAGCGCCCAATGGAAACTGCCGGGCAATGTTTCGCCCAGGGCCAGAACGCCAAAGGCAACAGACCAGAGCGGCACCTGATAATTCACCAGGGTCAGGAAACTGGGGCCTGCCGTGCGGATCACTTCCACCCGGATCAGCGTGGCCAGCGCGGTGGGGATCAGCCCCAGGACCACGATGGCCACCATAGGTGTTGTGGCGACAAGGCCGGGCACCCCTTCGACGGCCAGCATGGCCGGGATCATGATCACCGAACCGACACAAAGCGACGCTGCCGCGAGAATGATCGGATCGACCGGCGGGCAGCGCCGGACGGTAATGGACGAGACCGCATAGCATAACGCCGCCCCGATGCAGGCCAGTCGCGGTAGCAGCGCCGCCTCGCTGGCCAACGCATCGCCCCCGACCAGCAGCAAGACCCCCAGGAAACCTACACCAAAGCCGGAAACCTTGCGCAGGCTCATCCTGTCACCGGGCACGAACACATGCGCCAGCGGCAGGACGAACAGCGGCACGACGGCCATCGACAGTCCGGCAAAGGCCGACGGCACCTGCTGCTGACCCCAGGACAGCAGGAAAAACGGCACTGCAGTCGAAAAAACACCGATGAACCCGATGCTGAGGATCAATGACATGGTGGGCGGGGGCAGGGGGCGTCGCAGAGCCACTGCCAGCCCCACCAGAACCACCGCCGCCAGTCCGGTTCGCGCCGCCGCGACCGTCAACGGCCCGTATCCGCGCAGCGCCAGCGCCACGACCATGAAGGTGCCGCCCCAGATCAGCCCGAGGGCGGCGATCGACAACCAGTTGGCAAGGGTCGGCTTTTGCATTGAAACAGTCCTGTCTGCGGTGCGCAGGGCTACACCCATTCGCAATTGGATTGAACCCGAAATGAAACGAAAACCGCCGGACAATGGGCCGTGGTCGGTAAAAGCGCAATTGTTGTCGGCAGTGCTGATATCAGCCCAAGGATGTGCGGGCTTTGTCCAGCGTATTTCTGACCAGCCGTTCGGCCTTTGCCGCCGCATCAGCCTCGCCATAGCAGCGCAGTTCGGGGGCGTTCCCCGACGGGCGCAGATGAACGATGTCGCCGCTGGCAAAGGAAACCCGCAGCCCGTCGGTCAGATCGACATTCTTTTCTAGCCCCAGTGCGGCAAAGAAACTCTGACGGGCCAACGGGTCATCGGTCAGTTGCGCAACTAATGCCAGTGATTTATCGGTGGCCACCCCCTGCAACCGATCGCTGGCGGTATAGCGGCGCGGCAACCCGGCTGTCAGCGCCGACAGGGGGATTTTCCGCCCCGCCGAAACGGCCAGCGGCGCGAGGATCGGCAGCAGGCTGTCGCGGGTCATGAGTCTGCCCATCCCGCCGCAGCTTCCTTTTGCGTCGAAGCCGAGCAGAAAACCGCCATTGGCCTCAAATCCGACAGTTCGCCCGCCTGCCGCCTGCATTCCGGCGATGACATAGGGCGATCCGATCTTGGTGCGCAGAACCCTGGCGAAAACGCCCAGTCGTTCGATCATGGTATTCGATGAAACCGGTGTCACCACAGTATCGGCCCCGACTTGAAGCGCGGTCAAGACCCCCAGAACGTCACCGGCAATGGCCGTACCGGTTTCATCGGCCACCAGCGGCCGGTCCCCATCGCCATCGGCGGAAACGATGGCGTCAAGCCGGTGCTGCCTTGCCCAGTCGCGCAGCATGTCGCGCGTGGCTTGGTCAACCGCCTCGGTATCGACGGGAACGAAGGTTTCCGATCTTGCCAGATCGACAGTTTCGGCGCCCAGGGCGGTCAAGACCTCGCTCAGGATATCGCGCGCAACCGAGCTGTGTTGGTAATTGCCAATTCTCAGCCCTTTCAGCGCATCAGGGCCAAAAAAGCCGACATAGCGACGAATATAGGATTGCCCCGCTGAAGGGTCATCGACGTTTTCCGCGTGGCCCTCGGGCTTGCCCCCTTGATCCGCGATAAAGGCCGCATGGATGGCGGTTTCGTCGGCTTTGCTGATTTCACCCAGCGCGGAATAGAATTTCAACCCGTTGCGATCCGCCGGAATATGGCTGCCGGTCACCATCACGGCGGGTGATCCGCGCGACATGGCGGCCAGGGCCAGCGCGGGGGTGGGGACTTCGCCGCAATCTACCGTGGCAATCCCCATTGCATGTGCCCCTTTCATGACCGCTTGCGATATCCGCGCCGAAGACGCGCGCAGATCGCGCCCGATCAGCAGCGTCCCATTGTGGGGCGATACGCTCAGAAAGGCACGCACATATCCCGAACAGAGATCATCCGTCAGGTCCGTGACCAGCCCGCGAAGCCCGCTTGTGCCAAACTTTGGGGGCATTTTGTCATTCTCTTTCAGCAGATTATCTGGTGTTTCCAGCGATATCTTTTCGGACGGGAAGAAGCCCCTGGATGAGTCTGGCGTTTTTCTACCAACAAAGCCAGTCAGCGCAAGGCTTGGGCTTTGGCCGTGAAATCAATTTGGCCAAACAGGCCGGTTTGCACTGAGTTTGCGCACAATGAACCATCGAAAAGGAATTTTCCATGCGTGTCTGGTTGCATCGGGGTAAGTGTGATTGGATAGATGGGGGTCGCAATGACGACCAAGCCAATTTAAAACGGTATATCAATCGGGCCGACAACGCTCTCAAACGGTAGAGATTTCATGTTCTCCAAAGTCATTTCCATTCTTGCGGGCCTTTTCCTTCTGGCCATGGCCACGTTTCTGGCCGGGATGTGGACCACCTACAAACTCTGGTGGCCCTGGCAGAAAGTGGCCGAAATGCAGACCGCCTGGCGGTCTTACCGCGCCACCGGGCTTGTCCTGCCGCCCGATACCTTTACCCGCCGCAAGGCCGATGTGCCCGATGAACGCTATACCGTCTATGATCCGGCGGCGGTGTCGCCGGGCTATTTGGTTATCAACCGCTATGATCCCTTTACCAAGACCTATGTGCTTGAATTGCTGGATGAGGCGGGAAATGTTCTCAATTCGCGAACCCTTGACCTGTCGCGCGCGTCCGATATCGGCGTGCCGGGCGATTTTGCCCATATCGCCACGATGCTGCCGGACGGATCGGTTCTGACCGTCTATGATGACCGCAAGGGTCTGGTGCGCTTTGATGCCTGCGGTGCCCCGATCTGGGCGCGCACCGATCAAGTCTATCACCACTCCATCGAGGTTGACACCGATGGTGCCTGGACCTGGCAATCGGCGATCTGGGATGGCGGCGAGGATCAGCGCATGGTGCGCTTTGATCCTGAAACCGGCGATATTCTGGAGAGCATCGACATGATCGACGATGTGATCGGAAAATCGCAGGAAAATCAGGTCAAGATGACCTTTCCCGAAGAATATGAATTTGACCGCAACATTCAGGTGGGCGGTGCCGATGATCTGATGCATCCCAACGATGTCGAACCGCTGCGCGCCTCGATGGCGGCGGCCTTTCCGCAATTCCATGTGGGTGATCTCCTGGTCAGCTTTCGCAATACCAACATGTTGGCCGTGATCGACCGCAAGACCAAGGAAATACTCTGGGCGCAATACGGCCCCTGGATACGCCAGCACGACCCCGATTTTCAGCCCGACGGCACGATTACGGTGTTTTCCAACAATACCTACCGCTTCCGGTCGAACATCTATCAGGTCGATCCGAAAACCGGCCTCGGGCACGATATCTTCCGCGGCAAGGATGTGGATTTCGACAGCTTCATCATGGGCAAGCATCAGCACCTTGCCAATGGCAACTGGCTGATCGTCTCCACCATCCAGGGGCGGGTGATGGAGGTGACGCCCGAGGGAAAAAAAGTGCGTGAATACAACAATATCCTCGACGACAATTACAACAGCCTGGTGCTTTACGCCGAACAATTGCCGCCGGGCTATCTGAAAACCGTGCCGAAATGCGAAAATTAGGGCATTCGCGGGTTCCAGAGTGAAATTTGAGTAAGTCGCTTTGAGCGACGTGGTAAGGTGAATGGCAATGAAAACGAAAATCCTGCCGGTTATCTTGTGCGGTGGGACGGGTACGCGGCTTTGGCCCGTGTCACGCGAAGGCATGGCCAAGCAACTTCTGCCTATCCTTGGCGATGAAACCCTGTTGCAAACGACATTGCGGCGGATTGCGGCACCGGAATTTGCCGCGCCGATGGTCATCGGCGGCCATCCGGTGCGATTTACCATCCGCGATCAGGTCGAGGCGGTCGCGCCTGCCGCAAAACTGATCATCGAGCCCTGCCGCCGCGATACCATGGCGGCGGTGCTTCTGGCGGCAGTCGCCGCAGGTGCGGAGGATTCCGACGCGGTGCTGGCGGTGATGCCTTCGGACCATATGATCAAGGAAGACAGCGAATTTCGTACCGCAATCGTGACCGCCGCCGATCATGTCGCCAAAGCCGGTATCGCCGTCATCGGGGTCATGCCCCACCAGCCATCCACGGCTTATGGCTACATCAAACCCGCTGAAGACCAGGGCAACGGCGCGTTCAAGGTGGCGCGGTTTGTCGAAAAGCCCGACGAACCGACGGCAGTGAACCTCATTGCCCAGCACTGCCTGTGGAATGCGGGAATTTTCTGTTTCCGCGCGGGCTGGCTGATCGAGGCAATGACAGCGCTTTATCCCGATGCGGTTGCTTCCATGCGCCGGTCCGTCGCGGCGATGCAACCCGATCTGGGCATGTTCGTCCCCGGCGACGACTTCAAGGACGTGATGTCGATATCGTTCGATCATGCCTTCATGGAGAAAACCCAAGAGGCGATTGTGGTTCCGTCGAAATTCACCTGGTCGGATGTGGGCGACTGGAACGCGATCTGGGAAAGCTCGGCCAAGGACGCGGCGGGCAATACCATTCGCGGCGACGGGCTGGCGATGGATAGCCGCAATACGCTTATACATTCCGAAGGGCGGATGGTCTGCGCGCTGGGCGTCGATGATCTCGCGATTGTCGAAACCCCGGATGTGATCATGGTCACCCGACGCGACAAGGCGCAGGACGTGAAAACCCTCGTGGGTGAGATCAAGGGTCGCGGTCGCCCCGAGGCGACCGAACATATCCGCAATCACCGGCCCTGGGGCTGGTATCAGACCATGGATCTGGGCGACCGTTTCCGCGTGAAGCGGATCGTGGTCAAACCCGGTGCCAAGCTATCCTTGCAAAAACACCATCACCGGGCAGAACATTGGGTGGTGGTGCGCGGCACCGCCGAAGTGACGCTGAATGAAACCGTCTCGATCCTGCATGAAAACGAATCCGTCTATATTGCCATCGGATCGGTCCACCGCCTGGCCAATCCCGGCAAGATACCGGTTGAGTTGATCGAGGTGCAAACCGGAACCTATCTCGAAGAAGACGACATCGAGCGGATCGAGGATGAATTCGGGCGGGTGTGAACCCGGCGCAATAGTCAGGCCAGCCCGGCGGCCTTGCGAAAACTGACCTCGGCCATTTCGGCCCCCTTGTCCCAGTTGAACCCCTTGGCCCGCGCCACCGCCTGCCTGGAAAGCTGATCCCTCAGCGTTGCGTTTTGCAGCAGATTGACGGTTTGGGCCACAAGCTCATCCGTCGATTGCGGATCATAATAGAGCCCGCCATCGCCGACCACTTCCGGCAGGCTGCCACGGTCTGACGACAATACCGGTGTGCCGCAAGACATCGCCTCAAGCGCGGGCAGACCGAACCCTTCCCACAAGGACGGAAAGACCAGCGCCGCCGAACAATTCAGCAATTCAGCCATTTCCGCATCGGAAATCTCGCCGGCGAAACTGATGCGGTCGGAACTGCGGGCATCGGCACTCGCGCCGGCCTGCAACTCATCAACATTATCCCAAAACCGATCCCCGGTGGTGCGCCCGACAATCACCAGCCGCGCCTTGGGACATTCGGTCAGGATTGCGGGCATTGCCTCGATCAGGCGCAGCACGTTCTTGTGACGGTTGAAGCCGCCGATATAGGTCAAGACCTGATCATCCGGGGCGATCCCGCTGCGCGCACGGGCGGCGGCCAATGTGGCCCTGTCGGTGATCGGGCTGAAAACCGGATCCGCCCCTTCGGTTGTCAGGTCGATTTTACCTGCACGAATGCCAAGAATGTCCGACAGATCGTCAGCCGAGGCTTGCGATACCGTCATGACCCGTGCCGCCTGCATCTTGGCCAGCCATATCTTGGCCTGCCAGAGGCGAAAGTTGCGCCGCGACGGAAAGATCAGATCGGGAAAGCGTTCCGGGATGGTGTCGTGAAAGCACATGATCTTGGGCACCCGCGAAAACAGCGGAAAATAGGAATAGACGGCGGGATAAAAGAACACGTCGCAATCAATCTTTCGCGCCGCGCGGCCCATTGACAACATATCCGCCCCGCCGCGCGCCCCGGTGCCAGAGGATGCCTGAGACATCGACTTTTCCGCACCTGCCACCTTGATCGCAACACCCTCGGGCGTTTCCCGCTCCGGTTCCCGGTCAAACAACATGGTATAGCGGATGCCGCCGTCGCGCCGGGCAAGGGCCGTTACCAGACTGCGGGTAAAACGGCCAAAACCGCGCTCATTGTCCCAGGAACTGGCATCTATTGCCACATGCATGTCGGTCAATCCCGTGCCACCCTTCAAAAACTGCTGTTGCAGGTTTAATTGAGGCCGCTCTAATGTAAAAGTCCGTAAGCGGATTGAATTTAACGATTGGTTTTTCAGAACATGCCCGTTGAGCCCCGGATTGAACCCAAACCCCTGCGGGTTCTGGAAATGGCCACCCAGTTCGGCGTGGGCGGCATCACCCGCCATATTCTGGCGCTGACCGCGTGGATGCGGGACAACGGCCATCACATCACCCTCGGCGGTTCTGCCGCAGCCTGGGCCGGGCCGGACACGGAACCAGAGTTTCTCGACCTGCCGACGCGCTATGTGTCGGGCGATGGCGGCGCGCTGCCCGCGCGCCTTGCCAGCGTGGCCAAATCGGTCTGGCTGTTGCGCCGCTGGCTGAAAAAACACCGCCCTGATGTCATTCATGCCCACGAATCCGCCCCGGCATTGGTGGCCAATCTGGCCCGCATGGGCCTTGGCATCCCGCTGGCCGTGACCTATCACGGCTCGGAACCGGAGCGGATCGCCAGCTTTGGCGCTATCGCCCGAAAAGCTGATCTGGTTATCACCCCTAGCCACCGGTCTGCGGCTGATCTGGCAGACATCGGCACTGTGCCGAAAGACCGGCTGAAGGTGCTGGGCCTTGGCGTCAACCCACCGCCAGACGACAGTGCCGAGGAAATCGCCGCCCTGCGCAAGGAGCTTCTGGGCGATGGCGAAAGACTGATCATCACCATCGCCCGGCTGGAACGCCAAAAGGGCATCGACATCCTGATCGACAGCATCGCTGAAATCATCAAGACGCACCCGGAATATCGCTTTATCGTCGCTGGCGACGGCCCGGACGAGAAAAAACTGCGCGCCCAGGCCCGCGCGCTGGGGGTGGATCAACATCTGCGGTTTCTGGGGCGGGTGTCGCGCCCGCTGCTTTATTTGCGCGCCTCTGACCTTTTCCTGCTGACCTCGCGCTGGGAAGCGCTGCCCTTCACCATTGTTGAGGCGTTTCAGGCCGGTATCCCGGCGGTGGCGGCGGCCTGTTCGGGGGTGGTCGAACTGATCGACGACAGCGTGGGCCGGGTGGTGCCCATCGGCGATGTGGCGGCGATCAGCGCCGCCGTGACCGATATCCTGGCGGATGAAACCAAACGCGCTGCCATGACCAAGGCCGCGCTGGAATTGGCCAAACATGACCGCTTCAACCCCGACTGGGTACACCGTCAGTTTGAAAAGACCTACCGAGAGCTGAGCCGATGCGCCGAGGCATAGCGCGGCAAGCTACTTAATCCCCTCGGGCGGCAAGTTTTTTCAGATGCCCGGACGTCGCCGCCAACCCTTTGGCCAGATCAAATTGGGGGGAATAGCCCAACCGGTCCCTGGCCTGATCAATGCGGCATTTCCCGGTGCCGGAAAACTCTTCCAGTAGATGGTGGTCGGGATAAAAGTCGCCGCCCTTGGACAATCGCGATTTAATCCCGCGCACCAATGCCTCAAACCTCTGATGCCCCACAACCCGCCGCGCCAGCGCGCTGATACGCGCGGCGGCAGAAGGTGTATCGTTGCCGCCGCCGTCATCCGGTTTCGGCCCCAGCCGGGCGGCAAGATCGTGGGCCGGTTCATGACGCACCGCGCCCCGGCCCAGAATCCGGGCATAGCCGCCGATCATGTCGGACCATAAAAACGTGCCTTCCCCAGATATTACAAAGCGTTCCTGACGCAAGTCCGGCAAAAGTGCCGCGCGCAAAGCTGCCTGCACCACATCATCGACATAAACGCCATTGCACCGCCCTTCCGGCTCCGGCAGAACCACATCGCCGCCCATCAGCGCCCGCGCCAGCCCGTCGGTCCAAAGCGTGCTGCCGGGGCCATAGACGATCGTCGGTTGCAAGATCGCGGCGGGCAAAGACCCCGTCATCAACCGCCGCTCCATCTCGATCTTGGCTTGCCGGTAAGGGCTGCCGCCGGGGCGGGTCATCGACCCGGCCTCGGTAATGTCGGTATGGGGCCAGGCGTCATAGACCACGATGGAACTGGTATGGACGATCCGCCCCACCCCTGCGGCCTTGGCTGCATCCAGCACCTGATCGAACGACCGAAGATTTTCGGCGGCGGATGCGCGCACATCGTAAGCGATGTTGAAAAGAACCTCGCAACCGGCCAGCGATTTTGCCATCAGCCCACCATCGGCCATACCGCCGATGACAACGGAAACCTTCGGATTCTTAAGCCCGCGCGCGCTGGCCTTGGTCCGCACCAGAACCGTTACTTCTGCCGCGGCTTCGGTCAGATATGCGACCAGACGGTGGCCGATGAACCCGCTGGCCCCGGTGACGAAAACCCGCTTCCCCGCAAGTCCGGCTCGATAATCTTCCGTCATGTCACGCTCCGCTGGTGCCGATTTGGCAACGATACCTACCGCAGCAGGTATTGGAAACCATGCTTGCGCCATAGACTGGCCAGAATCCGGTGGTTGTGGTAGCGCCAGCGAATTGAAAGTACCTATAGGCCCGAAACGGCTGGCTCTGTTCGGTCCGACGGGAAAGTTTTTGGTGAGGCGACAGATGCGAATTGGGGTTATCGGGGCGGCCGGCAAAATCGGCCAGATGCGGGTGCAGACCATCCTGAACCATCCGGGGGTCGCCTTGGCGGCGGTCATGGACATGACGATGGAAAAGGCCAGGGCCCACGCCCATGGCGCGCCCGCCTTCACTGATCTGGAAGAGTTTCTGGGAACCCCGATGGACGCGGTGGTGATCTCCACCCCCGCCCATGTGCGCGAACCCCTCTGCATCGCCGCCTTTGCCGCAGGCCTGCATATCCTGTCGGAAAAGCCGCTGGCCCATACGGTTGCGGCCAGCCAGCGCATTCTTGATGCAGCCAAAGCGGCGGGCAAGCATCTCGGTGCGGGATTCAACATGCGCTATTATCCGGCCTTTTCCTACGTCAAGGATGTGATGGCTTCGGAGAAAATCGGCGAGATTGACCATATCCGCATCTATGGCGGGCATGAAGGCCTGCCGAAATTCGCCTATGACTGGGAATACAAATCGGAAATTTCCGGTGGCGGCGCGCTTTGGGATGTGGGTATCCACATGACCGACATGGCGCGTTACCTCTTGGGCGAGATTACCAGCGTTTACGGTGTTGCCACCGAAAAGGTCTGGAAAGTGCCGGGGTCGGAAGACAACGCCATGGCGATCTTCAAGAGCCCCTCGGGCGTGTCGGCGATCTATCAGGCGACCTGGACCGACTGGAAAGGCTATAAAAGCCTGGTCGAGGTTTACGGCAGCCACGGCATGGTGCGCGGTGCCTATGCGCCGATGGAAAACACGCTTTTGACCATGACCGAACCCGGCGGGCCGGTGACGACGCTGAAAAACCGCTATCTCGGCATTCAGGTCCGCGAAAAGCTGAAATCGTGGAAAACCACGGCGCTCAATTCCTTTCAGGCGGAACTGGGCGAATTTGTCGGGTTGGTTGAAGGACGCACAGGTTTGCGCATCGCTGATGGCCACGCCGCCCTGCGCGCGGTCGAAATCGCCGCCGCCGTCCCGGAAAGCTCGCGCACGGGGCAGGCGGTGACACTGGCCGATCTCGGCCCGATGCAGGTGTGACGATGGCAACCACTATCCCCGACCTTTCCATCGTCGTCACCATCATCGACGGCGGCCACTGCCTGCGCGATTTCCTGCGCGCCGTGACCGCGTTCAAAGACGCGCCCAGTCACGAGATCATCGTGCCCCATGATGCCAGCCGCCCCGAAGTCCCGGCAATGGCGGCGGAATTTCCGACCGTGACCTTTCTTGACATTGGCCGCATCGACACCATCCATCCGCTGAGCACCGAGGCGAGCCTGCACGAACTATACGACCGCCGCCGCGCCCGCGGGCTGGCCGCCGCAAAGGGTCGCGTCATCGCCATTCTGGAGGATCGCGGCCATCCGCGGCCCGACTGGGCGCGGGTGCTGGTGCGGCTGCATGGTGAAACCGGCTGTCAGGTGGTGGGTGGCGGCATCGAATGCCGCGAACCTGCCAGCCTTTTGAACTGGGCGTTTTACCTCACTGATTTTGGCCGCTATGGTCGCCCATTTGACAGCGGTCCCGCCATCTGGGTGTCCGATGTCAACGTGAGCTATTCCCGGCAAGCGCTTGAGGACATGCGGCATTTGTGGCATGAACGCTATCATGAGCCCTTGGTGCACAAATTCCTGATGGATCGGGGCGAAAAGCTCTGGTTGTCGAATGAGGTGTTGATCGACCATGGCCGCCCGTCCTGCACCCTGTCCTATCTGGTGCCCGAACGGTTCCACTGGGGGCGGCTTTTCGGCCATATCCGCACGATGACCATGTCCGAACCCGACCGCTGGAAACATATCCTTTTCAGTCCGCTGATCCCGCCCTTGCTGTGGCTGCGCCACGGCGTCATCCAATGGAAAAAGGGCAGGGGTGTAAGGTACTTGTTGGCGCTTCCTTATGTGATGATCCTGACCACCTCCTGGACCCTGGGCGAGGTCTGGGGCTATATTACCAAAAAGCCATGACCCCATGACAGACACGCCCTATGATCTTGTGGTGATCGGTTCTGGCGCCTCCGGTGGCTGGGTCGCCAAAGAGGCGGCAGAGCGCGGCTGCCGGGCGCTGATGTTGGAAGCGGGGCGCAAACTCGACCCCAAGGCCGATTTTCCGCCACCTGAGGATAACGGCGGCAGCCGCGTGTCGCTGCTGACCCGCGTCATGGCGATATTGCGCGGCCAGCAGGTGCAGGCGCGCTGCATGTCCTTCACGCCGCTGACGGCGCATCTTTTCCTCAATGACCGGCAGAACCCCTATACCACGGCCAAAGGCGCGCGGTTCAACTGGTACCGGGCGCGGCAGGTCGGCGGGCGGATGCACCTGTGGGGGCGCAACGCGCTGCGCATTTCCGATCTCGATCTGAAGGCGGCAGAGGCGGACGGCTTTGGCGATGCTTGGCCGATCTCCTACGCCGATCTCGACCCCTGGTACGGCCATGTCGAACAGTTTCTGGGGGTTACGGGCGAAAGCTCAGGTATCGCCAACCTGCCCGACGGGACGTATTCCGGCCCGCACCCGCTGACCAGAGCCGAACGCCGCCTGATGGCCGAACTGGCGGAAAAATGGCCCGACCGCCCCGCCACCACCTGCCGCATCATCCACCACATGACCGACCGGCGTACCCCGCCGATCGCCGCCGCCGAGGCCAGCGGCAACTTCGAGCTGCGCACCGGTGCGGTGGTGTCACGCATCGAAACCGATGCCGCGACCGGCAAGGCCACCGGTGTCACCTATATTGACGCCACCACCCGCGAAACCGTCACCGTTGCCGCGCGCAACGTCGCCGTGGCGGCCTCGACGATCGAAAGCAGCCGCATACTTTTGAATTCGACCGCGCCGGGTCATGCGAACGGTCTGGGCAACTCCTCGGGCAATCTCGGGCGATACCTTTCCGACCATCTGATGGTGTTTCGCGCCGGATCGTTGCCAGAGGTCGAAGGCATGGGGGCCGGCCACGATCCATATGATTTCGGCGCGCAGTCGGGGATTTACATCCCCTCGTTCCGCAACCGGGGTGGGGCCGACGGTTGCGGTTTCCTGCGCGGATATTCGATGCTGGGATCGGTCGGGCGGATCGAACCGGGCTGGTTCTTCATGGCCATCGGCGAAGTGTTGCCCCGCGCCGACAACCGCGTTGAACTCGACCCCGGCAAGCGCGACGCCTGGGGCATTCCGGCGGCCAAAATCACCCTGCGCCATTCTGACAACGAACGCGCCATGATCAAGGACATGAATGCATCGCTGAAAGAGATTTCCGGCACCTTCGGGCTGCCCGATGATCTTCTGGGCAAGGAAAGCCTGCTGTCACGGCTTGCCTACAAGATCGCCGGGCCGCTGGTCTATACGCCCGAAGGCGCGCTGATCCCCGGCTCGTCCATTCATGAAACCGGCGGCGTCTGCATGGGGACCGACCCCAAACGCCATGTGCTTAATGCCGACAACCAGCTTTATGACGCGCCCAATGTCTACGTCACTGACTCTGCCGCCTTCCCGACCAACCCTTTCCACAACCCCGGCCTGACGATCATGGCGCTTTCGGCACGAGCCGGGGCACTGATCGCCAAGAATATCCGGCAGGGAACCTGATTTCTGGACCTAGATGTGGGGCAAATCTGGCCCTACGGTGGTGCCGCGTTCCATGATGATTTCAGTTGGACGCAAACGCCTCTGGATGTATCCTTGGGCAAGCAGATTTTCGCAATCATAGGTGAGATCATGGACAGCACAGCGTATTCGAACGACATTTCCGCGGTGGTCGAGGCCGACCGCGCCCATCTCTGGCATCACCTGATCCAGCACAAGCCCTTTGAAACTGTCGATCCGCGGATCATGGTCGAAGGTAAGGGGATGCGCGTCTGGGATGCCAAGGGCAAGGAACACCTTGATGCGGTTTCCGGCGGCGTCTGGACGGTCAACGTGGGCTACGGGCGCGAAAGCATTGCCAAGGCGGTCTATGACCAGTTGGTCAAGATGAACTATTTCGCCAATTCCGCCGGTTCGATCCCCGGTTCGATCTTTGCCAAGCAGTTGATCGAAAAGATGCCGGGCATGGCGCGGGTCTACTATACCAACTCCGGCTCCGAGGCGAACGAGAAAGCCTTCAAGATGATCCGTCAGATCGCCCACAAGCGTTATGGCGGCAAGAAGCACAAGATCCTCTACCGTGACCGCGACTACCACGGTTCCACCATTTCGGCGATGTCGGCGGGTGGCCAGGAAGAGCGCAACGCCCAATACGGCCCCTATACACCGGGTTTCGTGAAGGTTCCCCATTGCATGGAATATCACAAGCAATGGGATGTCGAAAACTACGGTGAACGCGCCGCCAATGCGATCGAGGAAGTGATCTTGCGCGAAGGTGCCGATACCGTGGGGGCGCTCTGCCTTGAACCGGTAACAGCAGGCGGTGGCGTTATCACGCCGCCCGAAGGCTACTGGGCGCGGGTACAGGAGATATGCACCAAATATGACATCCTGCTCCATATCGACGAGGTAGTCTGCGGTCTCGGGCGCACCGGCACCTGGTTTGGCTATCAGAATTATGGCGTGAAGCCGGATTTCGTGACCATGGCCAAAGGCGTGGCCTCTGGCTATGCCGCCATTGCCTGCTGTGTGACCACCGAAGCTGTGTTCGAGATGTTCAAGGACAATGCCGACGATCCGATGAACTATTTCCGCGACATTTCCACCTTTGGCGGCTGCACCGCCGGTCCGGCGGCGGCGATCGAGAACATGCGCATCATCGAGGATGAGGGCCTCTTGGCCAATACGCTGGCGATGGGCGAACGTCTGATGAACAATCTGCACGGGCTGAAGGAAAAGCACCGCGTGGTCGGCGATGTGCGGGGCAAAGGCCTCTTTTGCGGTGCAGAACTGGTGAGCGACAGGGCGACGCGCGAACCGGTGAACGAAAAGATGGCCGCCGCTGTCGTCGCCGATTGCATGGCTCAGGGTGTTATCATCGGCATGACCAACCGGTCCATTCCGGGGTTCAACAACACGCTCTGCCTCAGCCCGGCGCTGATCGCGACGCCCGATGACATCGACCAGATCACCCAGGCGATGGACAAGGCGATTACCAAGGTGTTCAGCTAAATATTAGGTTGCGGGCGGAAGGATTCCCGCCCGCACCCGCCCCAAGCGGTTTGCCTTGACGAAACCCCCGATTTGCCGCCATGTGACATGAGTCCAGATCACGGGGCGGATTGGGGCGATAATGCCAATTCCTGCGGAATCGTTTTTTCTGACCACCGGATTTGCCGGAACCCTGCAACAGCAGATCCAGCAGATGGTTTCTGAAGGCATTGTGTCGGGGCGATTTCGTGTCGGCGAAAAGCTTCCCTCCAGCCGCAAGCTGGCCCATCGTCTGGGGGTCAGCCGCATCACCGTCACGCTGGCCTATACCGAACTGGTGGCGGGCGACTACCTGACATCGCGCGGGCGCTCGGGCTACTATGTTTCCGATACCGCGCCGAAACAGCCGGATTTCGACGTTTCGCATACATCCGCGGGTGACACCGTTGATTGGGATCACGTGGTCAGCCGTCAGTTTTCCCGTCATGAATTGCCGGCCAAGCCCGATGACTGGCGCAGCTACCCGTATCCGTTCATCTACGGGCAGGCCGACGCGACGCTGTTCGATCATCAGAACTGGCGGCTTTGTGCGCTTCGGGCTTTGGGCAAGCGCGATTTTGAGGCTCTGACCGTTGACTATTACGAACGCGACGACCCGATGCTGATCGAATATATCGTGCGTAACATCCTGCCCCGTCGCGGCATCAGCGCCAGACCGGAACAGGTGCTTTTGACGCTGGGCGCGCAGAACGCGCTGTGGATCGCCGCGCATGTGCTGCTGGCTTATGGCCGCACGGCGGTGATTGAAAACCCCTGTTATCCCGGTTTGCGGGCGATTCTGAACCAGATGGACTGCTCCGTCATGGCGTCCGATACCGACAAGGAAGGGTTGCGGCCCGCCGAGCTGCCGCAATCGCCCGATGTGGTCTTTACCACCGCCAGCCACCATTGCCCGACCAATGCCACCCTGCCGATCGAGCGCCGCAAGACGTTGCTGGACAAGGCTGCAAAGGAAAATTTCATCATTGTCGAAGACGATTATGAATTCGAGATGTCGTTCATCAAGGCCGCCGCACCGGCGTTGAAATCGCTCGATCACGAAGGCCGGGTGGTCTATGCGGGTTCATTCTCCAAATCGCTGTTTCCGGGGCTTCGCCTCGGCTATCTGGTCGCCTCTGAAGCCTTCATCCGCGAAGCCCGCGCCTTGCGCGCCACGGTCCTGCGCCACCCGCCGGGACATATCCAGCGCACGGTCGCGTATTTTCTGTCGCTCGGTCACTATGACACGCTGATCAACCGGCTCAATCAGGCTTACAAACGACGCCGGACCACCATGGATGACGCCATCCGCGCCCATGGGCTGGTGATTGCCGGGCAGGGGTCGTTCGGAGGGTCGAGCTTCTGGATGCGGGCACCCGAAGGCGTGGATACCGACATTCTGGCCAGATCCCTGCGCGCGCGTGGTGTGCTGATCGAACCGGGACGGATCTTTTTTACCCCCCGAACCGCCCCGAAAAACTACTATCGTCTGGCCTACTCCTCCATCGCCCAAAGCCGCATTCCCGATGGCATCGCGCAGATTGCCGAGGCGATCCGCGAAACTGGCCTTAGTTAGATGACGGAACTGGCCCTAGTCGACGATACCCGGACGGGCATAGAAACGAAAAAAATACTGGCCCTTGGGCCGCTGGTGAATTTCGGAAAAAGGGAAAATGACCATGAAGATGACAACCGAAGAAGCCTTCGTCAAAACCCTGCAAATGCACGGGATCGAACATGCCTTTGGCATTATCGGATCGGCGATGATGCCGATCTCCGATCTCTTTCCCAAGGCCGGGATCAAGTTCTGGGACTGCGCCCATGAGGTCAATGCCGGCATGATGGCCGACGGGTTCACCCGCGCCACCGGCAAGATGGCGATGATGGTCGCCCAGAACGGCCCCGGCATCACCAACTTTGTGACCCCGGTCAAAACCGCCTACTGGAACCACACGCCGCTGTTGTTGGTGACACCCCAGGCCGCCAACAAGACCATCGGCCAGGGTGGTTTCCAGGAAGTCGAGCAGATGAAGCTTTTCGCCGACATGGTCGCCTATCAGGAAGAGGTGCGTGACCCGACCCGCATAGCCGAAGTATTGAACCGCGTGATCCTGAAGGCCAAGCGTGCCTCGGCCCCGGCCCAGATCAACGTGCCGCGCGATTTCTGGACCCAGGTGATCGACATCAACCTGCCCGCGATCGTCGAATTCGAGCGCCCCAAGGGTGGCGACGCGGCAATCGCCAAGGCGGCGGAATTGCTCTCGAAGGCGAAATTCCCGGTCATCCTCAACGGCGCGGGCGTGGTTATTGGCGGGGCCATTCCGGCCTCGATGGCCTTGGCCGAACGGCTCGATGCGCCGGTGTGCTGCGGCTATCAGCACAACGATGCCTTCCCCGGTTCGCACCCTCTGTTCGCCGGACCCTTGGGCTATAACGGCTCCAAGGCCGGGATGGAGCTGATCGCCAAGGCCGACGTGGTGCTGGCCCTTGGCACCCGGCTGAACCCGTTCTCGACCCTGCCGGGCTACGGCATTGATTACTGGCCCAAGGACGCCGCGATCATCCAGGTCGACATCAATCCTGACCGCATCGGTCTGACCAAGCCGGTTTCCGTCGGTATCGTCGGCGACGCAAGACAAGTCGCCGAAAACATCCTCGCCCAATTGTCCGACACTGCCGGAGACCCCGGAAGATCGGACCGCAAAGCCCTGATTGCGCAGACGAAATCGGCCTGGGCGCAGGAACTGACCTCGATGGATCACGAACAGGACGATCCCGGCACCACCTGGAACCACCGCGCCCGCAACGCCAAACCGGATTGGATGAGCCCGCGCAAGGCCTGGCGCGCGATCCAATCGGCGCTGCCCAAAGAGGCGATCATCTCATCGGACATCGGCAACAACTGCGCCATCGGCAACGCCTATCCGACCTTTGAAGAGGGACGCAAATATCTTGCGCCCGGTTTGTTCGGTCCCTGCGGTTATGGCCTGCCCTCGATTCAGGGCGCCAAGATCGGCAAGCCCGACGTACCGGTCGTCGGCTTCGCCGGGGATGGAGCCTTTGGCATTTCGATGAATGAGATGACAGCGATTGGCCGCGACGACTGGCCCGCCATCACCATGGTGATTTTCCGCAATTACCAGTGGGGAGCTGAGAAACGCAACACAACCCTTTGGTATCACGACAACTTTGTCGGAACCGAGTTGAACCAGCAGGTCAGCTATGCCGCCATTGCCACGGCCTGTGGTCTGCAAGGCGTGCAGGTCGATACCATGTCGGGCCTGACCGATGCGCTGGCCACCGCGATCAAGGACCAGAAGGCGGGCAAGACCACCTTCATCGAGGTGCTGCTCAATCAGGAACTGGGCGAGCCGTTCCGGCGCGACGCGATGAAAACGCCGGTGGCTGTCGCGGGCATTGATCCCGCCGACATGAAGCCGCAGGCCGGGGCCTGATCCGATGAGCCTGCCGCTGGGTCTGACTTTCGGCCCGGCGGCGGTTCTGGGGTTGGCATTTCTGCTGGCGGCCTTCGTGCGCGGCTATTCCGGCTTTGGGTTTTCCGCGCTGGTGGTGGCCATCGCCGGGCTGGTGACCAATCCCGTCCCTCTGGTGGCTGTGGTGGTGTTGTGCGAAATTGCGATGACGACAATCCAAACCCGCGGCATCCGCGCCCTGATCGACTGGGGCAGGGTGCTGTCCATGCTCCTCGGGGCGGCGGTCGCGATACCGGTTTCGGTGATGGTGCTGGCGCGGATCGGGGCCGATCCGGCGCGGCTGCTGATTTCGGGTTTCATCATGGTCATGTGCCTTGTGCTGATGTCGGGCTGGACCCTGCGCCGGGCCATCGGCAAGCCCGGCCATGTCGGGGTCGGCGTCATCTCGGGCATCGCCAATGGGGCCGCTGTCGGCGGCTTGCCGGTGGCGGCCTTCATGGCGGCGCAACCCATCGGGGCGTCGGTGTTCCGCGCGACCATGATCGCCTATCTGACCGCCATCGACATGATCGCGCTGCCGGTGATGTGGGCCAATGGTATGGTGACGCGCGACACCGGCATTGTCTTTTTGCTGGTCGCCCCTTTGCTGGTGATCGGCATCTGGCTTGGCGGGCGACACTTTCACTTTTCCACGCCGCAGAACTTTCGCCGCATGACCATCGGTGTCTTGTTGTTGCTGTCGGCCATGGGCCTGCTGAAATCGGTTTTTTGAGGGGCTGCAAACCATGACGGTGATGCAAGACATCCTGACGCTGGCGGCGCAAAACCCCAAGACCATCGCGCTGAGCGAGGGTGAAGACCCGCGCATCGTCGCGGCAGCAATCCGTGCGGCCAAGGCAGGTATCGCCCGGATCATCCTGATCGGACAGGAAGCCGCCATTCAGGCCCAGATCAAGGCACAGGGTGGCGAGGGTCTGGCCGGGATCACTGTCATGGACCCTCAGACCAGCGGCCAAAGGCAGGCCGTCGCCGATGCGTTCTTCGCCATCCGCAAGCACAAGGCCATTACGCCCGAGGATGCGTTGCAGGCCGTCGGGCAACCGCTGATCTTTGCGGCCACGCTGGTACGCATGGGGCTGGCCGACGGCACTGTCGGCGGCGCGGTCGCCACCACCGCCGACACGGTTCGCGCCGCTTTGCAGGTTATCGGGCTGAAACCCGGTAACACCATCGTGTCGAGTTTTTTCCTGATGCTGCTGGACGCCCCGCATCACGAGCCCAAAGGCACACTGATCTTTGCCGATTGCGCGCTGGTGGTCGACCCGAGCGCGGCCGAGTTGGCCGACATTGCCATTGCCTCCGCCCGGTCCTGCCGGGCGCTGACCGGGCAGGAACCAAGGGTGGCGATGCTGTCCTTTTCCACCGCCGGTTCCGCGCGCCACCCTCATGTCGACAAAATCGCCGAAGCGACGCGGCTTGTCCGGCAAATGGCGTCGGATCTGGTCATCGACGGCGATGTGCAGTTCGATGCGGCCTTTGTCCCCGACATCGCCCGCACCAAGGCGAAGGACTCCCCCCTCGCGGGCCGCGCCAATGTCTTTGTCTTTCCCGATCTCAATGCCGGCAATATCGGCTACAAGATCGCCCAGCGGATCGGTGGAGCCAAGGCCATCGGGCCGGTGCTCCAGGGGCTGGCCAAGCCCGCCAATGACCTGTCGCGCGGATGCAGCGCCGAGGATGCCTTCAACCTGATCGCACTGACCGGCGTGCAGGCGGCGATGGACGAGGGTGGCCAATGATAGAGCTTGCCTTTTGCAGGCTATTTTCCGCAGGTGGGACAAAAGCACAGACAAAATTCTGCATACGCCTTGTATCCCGACCGAATTTCCCGATGGTGATCAAAAAAGCGGAACATCCATGACCTACGCTCAGCCCGACTTTGACACCTCGCCCCCGGTATCGGACAACATTCGCCGCACCACCTGCTACATGTGCGCCTGCCGCTGCGGCATCAATGTGCATCTGCGCTCGGGGCGCGTCGTCTATATCGAGGGCAACCGCGACCATCCGGTCAACAAGGGCGTGCTTTGCGCCAAGGGTGCCTCGGGTATCATGCAGGTCACGGCCCCGTCGCGGCTGCGCGCGCCGCTCAGGCGGGTCGGCCCGCGAGGATCGGGGGCCTTCGAGGAGATTTCCTGGGAGGAAGCGCTGCAAACCGCCACAGGCTGGCTCAAACCCTTGCGCGACTCCGCCCCCGAAAAGCTGGCCTTCTTCACCGGGCGCGACCAGTCGCAAAGTTTCACCAGCTTCTGGGCGCAGGGTTTCGGCACACCCAATTATGCGGCGCATGGCGGCTTTTGTTCGGTCAATATGGCGGCGGCAGGCATCTATTCCATCGGCGGGGCGTTCTGGGAATTCGGCCAGCCCGACTGGGACCGCACCCGGCTTTTCATGCTGTTTGGCGTCGCCGAAGACCATGACAGCAACCCGATCAAAATGGGCATCGGCAAGCTGAAGAAACGCGGCGCAAAGATCATCGGCGTCAACCCGGTCCGCACCGGCTATAACGGTGTCGCCGACGACTGGCTGGGGATCACGCCCGGCACTGACGGGTTGCTGATTCTTGCGCTGGTGCATGAGCTGTTTCAGGCCGGCAAGATCGACCTCGAATACCTCGCGCAATTCACCAATGCGCCCTGTATGGT
>JBATDH010000028.1:0-2333 GCA_049663365.1 Albidovulum sp.
GTCGACGCCTTGCTCGATTGGTGCGGGCCGGGCCAGACGGTGGCATTTCTGGGCATGTCCGGGGTCGGAAAATCGACCCTTGCCTCGGCGCTGACGGGCCTCGACCTCGATACCGGATCGGTGCGCGAAGATGACATGAAAGGCCGGCACACCACGACCGCGCGGGAACTCCATGCGATCCCGTCGGGCGGCTGGCTGATCGACACGCCGGGGATGCGCGAGTTGCGGCTGTCGGACATGGCCGAGGGCATCGACGAGGCCTTCGCCGAAATCACCGACCTGATCGGCCAGTGCCGGTTTTCCGATTGCAGCCATGAAACCGAACCCGGATGTGCCGTACAGGCCGCCATTGCCCAAGGCCAGATCGACCCTGCCCGCCTGACCCGCTGGCAGAAACTGAAACGCGAAGATGCGTGGAATTCGGCGTCACAGGCCGAGTTGCGCAAGATGTCGCGTGCCACCGGGCGTTTGCACAAATCCGTCAAAAAACAGAAGATCGACCGGCAGCGGGATTGAACGTCACGGGGCTTTGCGCGGCCTTTCCGACGCGGCCCAGGTTATCTGATCATCCGTCTCAAGCGCGCAGGGCCTTGCTGCCCGCAGTCGGGCCAGTGCCGCATCGGCAGGCTCGCCCGCCTCCACCATCAGCCGCAGCACCGCCATTCCCGATCGCCCGCAGCCGCCCATGCAATGCACCAGAACCCGGCCACCCGAGCCAAGCAAACCCTGCGCCAAAGCGCTCACTCCCGCCCACCCGACCCGAAGTGCCTCGCTGTCTGCGGCATAATCCTCACCCGGCAGATGCCGCCAGATGATACCGCGTGCCGCCAGATCATCGCCCAACGCCCCGGCCCCCTTGGCCCGCATCTCCGCTGCTGTCGCCATCGTCAGAACCAGCGCCGGGCCCCAATCCGCAATCCGCGCCAGATCACCGGCATATTTGCCCTCTCGTCCCGGCATGGGGCAAAGCGCCACCTGCCCTTTGAACAAATCCAAGCTGTGAAATGCAAACCCGGTCACATCCGACGCCTCCTCCCTTTCCTTCCCATTGCTCCCACGCGAAAGCAAGGCCGGATGGGTGGACGCCGCCCGAGCCTGTGCCTAATCTGTCGGCTGATCCGAATCCCGCCCGAGGCCCCGATGTCCGACACGCCCCCGCCCGCCTATCAGGTTCTGGCGCGCAAATACCGGCCCGAAACCTTTGCCGATCTGGTCGGCCAGGAGGCGATGGTGCGGACGCTGAAAAACGCCTTCAAGGCCGACCGCATCGCCCAAGCCTTCATGATGACCGGCATTCGCGGCACCGGCAAAACCACCACTGCGCGGATCATCGCCAAGGGGATGAACTGCATCGGCCCCGATGGCACCGGCGGGCCGACGACCGATCCTTGCGGCAAATGCGAACATTGCACCGCAATCATGGAAGGCCGCCATGTAGATGTGATGGAGATGGACGCGGCAAGCCGTACCGGCGTTGGCGACATCCGCGAGATCATCGATTCCGTGCATTACCGTGCCGCCTCGGCGCGCTACAAGATCTATATCATCGACGAAGTGCACATGCTGTCGACCAACGCCTTCAATGCGCTTTTGAAAACCCTTGAAGAGCCACCGGCGCATGTGAAATTCATCTTTGCGACGACCGAAATTCGCAAGGTTCCCGTCACCGTCCTGTCGCGTTGCCAGCGTTTCGATTTGCGCCGGATCGAGCCTGAGGTGCAAATTGCCCTCTTGCGCAAGCTGGCCAAGGCCGAAAGTGCGCAGATCACCGACGATGCGCTTGCGCTCATCACCCGCGCCGCCGAAGGTTCGGCGCGCGATGCCACCTCGCTGCTCGATCAGGCGATCAGCCACGGGGCCGGTGAAACCACCGCCGATCAGGTGCGCGCGATGCTGGGGCTGGCCGATCGGGGCCGGGTGCTCGATCTTTTTGACATGATCCTGAAGGGCGATGCGGCGGGCGCGCTGGCTGAACTGTCGGCGCAATATGCCGATGGGGCCGACCCGATGGCGGTGCTGCGCGATCTGGCCGAAATCACCCATTGGGTATCGGTGATCAAGATCACGCCCGAAGCCGCCGAAGACCCGACCATTGGCCCCGATGAACGGGTGCGCGGTCAGGCGATGGCAAGCGCCCTGCCGATGCGGGTGCTGGCGCGGATGTGGCAGATGCTGCTCAAGGCCCTGGAAGAGGTGGCCACTGCGCCCAATGCCATGATGGCCGCCGAAATGGCCGTGATCCGGCTGACCCATGTGGCCGATCTGCCCGACCCGGAACAGCTTTTGCGCCGCCTCGCCGATGGCCCCGGCCCTTCAGCGCCCGCGCCGCAAAC
>JBATDH010000029.1:0-8293 GCA_049663365.1 Albidovulum sp.
CGCCTAGGCAACCATACGTCACCCCCCCCAGCGCCGCTGCCCTGAAAATGGCGCGCACCCAGCCGACGGGTCCGATAGGAACCGGATCGGGTTCAAGGCGCGCGTTCCAGGTGCTCACCCCCTGGCCTCATGCTTTCGCGTATAGAACCGCTTGTGGCGGGCGCTCATCGCTGCCGTATCCATCACAAGACATACATCCGTGGTGTTGAAGTCCCGGTCGATATAGGCCCCGTCGCCGACAAATCCGCCCAGCCGCAGATAGGCCCTGATCAAGGCAGGCATGGTGACCATCGCCCTATGCCGGTCAAGTTCAGGCTCGGGCACAATGTCCATGCGCTGATAATGGGCCGAATGTGCGCGAACCCTTAGCGGTTCGGGGGCCAGATTATGGGCGTGAAGCCACCCCAAGGGCATTTTGATCGCCTCGACATCAGTTCCGTGGAAACTGGCCACGCCAAACAGCACTTCGATGCCGTTTTCGAGCACATATTCAGCCAACCCGTTCCACAGCAGAAACATGGCCGCACTGCCGCGAAATTCAGCCGACACGCATGACCGGCCCAGTTCCAGCAAGCGCCGCCCGGAACGTCGCAACGGGGTGAGGTCATACTCGGCATCGCTGTAAAACCGGCCAAAATCTGCCGCCGTGTCGCCCTTCAACAACCGGTAAGCGCCGATGACATGATCGAGCTTTTCCGCATCCCGCCGGGTATCCACCAGAATTAAATGATCATTCACCTCGTCGAATTCGTCACGCTCAATCCGGTCGGCGTGGTTGACGGATGTTCCCCCTCCGCCCAGTTCCTCGACGAAAACGCTGTAACGCAACCGTTGCGCGGCAAGCAGATCGTGTTCGCCGCGCGCAAGTCTGATTTCAAAATGAGTGTTTTCAGGGATCATAGATGGCGCTCGGTTTCATACGTCCCATGGCGTGGCTGCTTTTAGGTCGGACGGCGCGTATTTGCAACAATAGGCTGGCAAGGTATTTTTGTGCACAATTTAAGATAGTATTAATCTAATTTTACTCATCTGAGTTGATCATTCCAAGCCCGCGACCAATACTAACTCAACTCTGGAACTGTCGATAACCACTTTGCCCGCATGTTCAAAATTCACCGTAACTTTGGTGCCGATGTTGGACTGCACCTGTCCCAACCCCCAATCACTCTGGGCCGGATGACGCACCAGCATGCCCGGAACCAGCATTGAATTCACCTGCCCACCCCCAACCTCAGGAACCCGATGGCCAGCCAAGCACCCAACCTGACCGAATTGCTCAGCTCGCGCATTTGCCATGACCTTGTCAGCCCTTTGGGCGCGATTGGCAATGGGATCGAGCTTTTGCTGATGACCAGTACCGAAAGCAGCCCGGAAATAGCGCTGATTTCAGACAGCATAGCCCATGCCAATGCCAAGATGCGGCTTTTTCGTATCGCTTTCGGTCTGGCACCGGTGGGCCAATACATCGACGCCAAAGAAGCCCGTGCCATCCTTGACGATATCGGGCGCGGCGGGCGGATCAGGTTGGGTTGGGAATTGACCAACCGTATCGCGCGACAGGATGCGAAACTCGTCCTGCTGGCGGTTCTGTGCCTTGAAACTGCGCTCGCAGGCGGCGGCCAGATTACCGTTCAATCGTCTGACGACCAATGGCTGGTCCGTGCTACAGGCGACAAGCTTCGGCACGATCCGGGCCTTTGGGACATCGTGACGGCGGCAGGCACGACCGAACACCTTCCGGCGGCGCATGTCCAGTTCGCGCTTTTCGCCGCCGAACTTGGGCGGCGCGGGCGCAAGATCGCGGCAGATTTTGGTGAAACCGGAATCACTCTGCGATTTTGAGCGCTGGGAAAAGAGCAGACCATCGGTTCCGCCGACTTACGCCCGCACCGTCCCATTCCCGACGACAAGATATTTGAACGATGTCAGTTGCTCGGCCCCGACGGGGCCGCGCGCGTGCATCTTGCCGGTGGCAATGCCGATTTCGCCGCCCATACCGAATTCGCCGCCATCGGCGAATTGGGTCGATGCATTGCGGATCAGGATCGCGGAATCGAGGCGCTGGAAAAACCTGTTCGCCGTTGCGTCGTTTTCGGTCAGGATGGCATCGGTATGATTTGAGCCATATTGACGGATATGGGCAATCGCCTCATCCACCCCATCGACGATCTTTACGGCAATGATGCTGTCGAGAAATTCATGCCCGAAATCCCCGGCCTGCGCCTTGATTGTACCGGGGATACCCGCCAGATCACCGTCGGCCCGCACTTCGACACCCGCCGCCAGCAGATCCTCGATCAGAATGCCCCCGTGGGCCGCGTAAAACGCCCTGTCGATCAGCAGGCATTCGGCCGCACCACAGATACCGGTGCGGCGGGTCTTGGCGTTCACCACCACGGCCCTGGCCTTTTCCAGATCGGCTTCGCCATCGGCATAGACATGGCAGATGCCTTCCAGATGGGCAAAAACCGGCACCCGCGCTTCGGCCTGAACCAACCCCACCAGCCCCTTGCCCCCGCGCGGCACGATGACGTCGATATGATCTGTCATGCGCAGCATTTCGGACACGGCGGCGCGGTCGCGCGTCGGCACAAGTTGAATCGCGGTTTTGGGCAGACCCGCGTGTTCAAGCCCGGCTTGGAGACAGGCGTGAATCGCCTGACTGGACTGAAAGCTTTCCGACCCTCCGCGCAGGATGACGGCGTTTCCCGCCTTCAGGCACAGCGCCCCGGCATCGGCGGTCACGTTGGGGCGGCTTTCATAGATCACCCCGACCACGCCCAAGGGCGTACGCACCCGGCGGATATGCAGGCCCGACGGCATGTCCCATTCGGCGATCACCGTGCCGACAGGATCGGTCTGGTCGGCAACCGATTTCAGACCTTCGACCATCGCGGCGATGCGTGGTTCATCCAGCATCAGCCGGTCGCGCATGGCGGGCCCCAGGTTTTTGGCGGCGGCAAAGGCCATGTCCTTGGCATTGGCCGCAACGATCATTGCCCGCGCGTCCCAAACCGCCTCGGCGGCAGCGTTCAGCGCCGCTGCCTTGCTTTCGGCACTGGCAAAGGCGAGCTCCGCGGCAGCGGCCCGCGCGTTCTGACCGATGGTTTTCATCAGGTCTGGAATGTTGTTCATGTCCATCGGATGGTCTCCGTTTTCCGGTCGCTTTCAGATAACCATATCGTCGCGGTGAACAAGTGCTGCCCGTCCGGCATAGCCAAGGATATCGGCAATGTCGCCCGACCGGCGCCCGGCAATCGCCTTTGCCTCGGGACCCGAGTAGCGGACCAGTCCCTGCCCCAGTACGTCGCCCGCCTGCCCGACAATTGCCACCGGATCGCCACGACCGAAATTCCCTGAAACATGTGTGACGCCGGCTGGCAACAGTGATTTTCCCGCCCGCAATGCGAGCATGGCTCCGGCGTCCACATGCAGCGTTCCGCGCGGCTTCATCGCCGCGATCCAGCGTTTGCGCGCCAGTTGCGGATCGGCCTGGGCGATGAACCAAGTACAGGGCGCACCGTTCGACAGGGCCTTGATCGGATGATCGACCGCGCCTTGCATGATCGCCATGGCACAACCCCCGGCGACAGCCGTCTTGGCCGCGATCAGTTTGGTCTTCATACCGCCCTTGGAATGTTCAGATACCGGATCACCGGCCATCGCCTCAATCTCCGGGGTGATCTTTTCAATCACGTCAAATCGCTGTGCCAATGGCTCAACCGCCGGGTTGGCCGAATAGAATCCATCGACATCGGACAAAAGCACCAGTTGATCCGCCCCGATGGTGACGGCGATCTGCGCGGCCAGACGGTCATTGTCGCCAAAGCGGATTTCATCTGTGGCCACGGTATCGTTTTCATTGACGATGGGTACGACGCCAAGGCCGATCAGAGTTTCCATCGTCGCGCGGGAATTGAGATACCGACGCCGGTCTTCGGTATCTTCGAGCGTTACCAGCACCTGCGCCGTGATCAGACCGTGCCGCACCAGCACTTCCTCATAGGCCCGTGCCAGACGGATTTGCCCGACCGCCGCCGCCGCCTGGCTTTGTTCAAGCGACAAGGCCCCGGCAGGCAGGCCCAGCACGCCGCGCCCCAGCGCGATTGACCCGGACGATACGATGATCACATCCGTGCCACGCGCCTTGGCGGCAACGACATCTTCGCCAAGCGCCTTCAGCCAAGCGTTCTTCAGCCCCGATTTCCGGTCAACCAGCAGGGCCGAGCCGATCTTGATGACCAGCCGCCGGGCGGCCGTAATATCGGGGATCAGGGTTGCCATGCCTGTTCCTCTGGGGCGGTCGATTGCTTGCCCTTGGCGATTTCCGCGTAAAGCGCGCGCAGCACCTCTTGCAGGCCCTGCCCCGAGACGCCCGAAATTGCCAAGACCGGCCCGCCCACGGCCTTTTCCAGACTGCGCTTGCGGCTGGCCAGGGTCTTGGCATCAAGCGCGTCGATCTTGTTCAAGGCCGTGATACGCGGCTTGACGGCAAGTTCCTGTGCATAGGCCTCCAATTCGCCGATGATGGTCCGGTAATCCTTTGTGATCGTTGACGATGTCCCGTCAACAAGGTGCAAAAGCACCGAACATCTTTCCACATGTGCCAGAAACGTATCGCCCAAACCGCGACCCTCGCTGGCGCCTTCGATCAGGCCGGGGATATCGGCCATGACGAATTCGCGCCCGTCAATGCCGACAACGCCCAGGTTGGGCACCAGCGTAGTAAAGGGATAATCGGCGATCTTGGGCCGGGCATTCGAGGTGGCGGCGAGAAAGGTCGATTTGCCGGCATTGGGCAGGCCCAGAAGACCCGCATCGGCGATCAGCTTCAGCCGCAGCCAGATGGTGCGCTCGATGCCTTCTTGCCCCGGATTGGCGCGGCTGGGAGAGCGGTTGGTCGAGGATTTGAAATGCAGATTGCCAAAACCGCCATTGCCGCCCTTGGCAAGGCACACGCGCTGGCCGACGGCGGTCAGATCGGCGATCAGGGTTTCTTCGTCCTCATCTAGAATTTCCGTCCCGACAGGCACCTTTAGGACGATATCTTCACCCGTTTTACCAGTCCGTTGACTACCCATGCCGGGTTGGCCGGACTTGGCGAAGAAATGCTGCTGATAGCGAAAATCAATCAAGGTATTCAGCCCTTCGACCGCCTCGACCCAGACCGAACCGCCATTGCCGCCATCACCGCCGTCAGGCCCGCCGAATTCGATGAACTTCTCGCGCCGGAAGCTGACACAGCCGCCGCCGCCGCCGCCGGAACGGATATAGACTTTGGTCAGGTCGAGAAACTTCATCGGGCGGGCTTTCTGTTGATCCCTGCCGCGATAGTCGGTGGCGCGGGATTTCGCAAGGGCATGGCAAAGATGCGGGAAATGGAAAACACGCAGAAGCCATCCGACATCAGGAAGGGATCAAGTGGATTGAGTCTTCAGAGACCGAATCCGGGTGCAACCGGCACACCTGTTCTGGAGGAAAGACCCGGAAACCGACCCGGTCAAGGTAGGGCCGAAACGCTATGAAGCGCCAATCTCAAATCTCGATCTCGCCCCCCGGTACCGGTTCGGCCATCTCTTGTGGCGTCTTGCGACGGATGATGATGTCGCCATTAGGCATTTTTACCGGCGGATGATAATTGCGAATGTCGCCTATCTGCCCGGCCAGATCGCGCAGTACCGGACCCATGCCCGCCAAGGCATCGCCAAAATCCGATTTGAGGTCTTTCAGCGCCGGTTCCATTTCATCGAGCATCGAGCGCATGATGATCTTCGCGCCCTCTTCCAGCAGGCTGAAGCCTTCGTCGACTGACCCGCCCTCGCTTTGGGCATGGGCCGGTGTCAGGGCCAGAAAGGAGACAAGGACGCTGATGGCAACGGTTTTCATCACGCGAATATAAGCCATTCTGCAATAAATTGATAGAGCCGCGTCACAGCGGCAGATCAATGCTGACAGGAAAATGGTCAGAGGCCGTCAAGAGAGCATCCCTGAGTTCCGGCACCCTGTAACAGGCGGCGTCGTCAAACGGGTGCCAAATCCGCCATGTCGGGTTCTTGGCGCGCAGATCGGGCGACACCATGATGTAATCCAGAAGCGCCGAGAAATATCTGTCCTGATCCGGGCGGTAAAACCGGGCGCTGACCGGGGCCGCAGACAGCTTTTTGCTTATTGCCATGCGCGCATGCGGATCGAACAGGCGCGTTTCGCGCGGTTCGTCCCAACCCAGCACGATCTCGACCCCCGAGCGGCCAAAGAGCTTTTCGTATTCGTCCAACCCCGGACCATCGTTGAAATCGCCCATCACCAACAGGCTGTCTCCCGCCGCCAGATGTTCCAGCACCCGTTGACGCAGCCAGATGGTCTGGGCCATTTGCTTGCGTCGGTTTTCGATCGCCAGCCGTTTGACCTGTTCGGCGCCCGATACACCATGCGGCGCCTTGGATTTGATATGGACCCCGATCATGCGAAAAACGGCCCCACTGGCACTGTGCGCGGCAATTTCCAGTGGTGGTTTGGAAAAACTCACCAGATCGGGCTTGGCGTCGATATCGAGATCAATCCGGTAACTGCCATCAAACCGGGGCGACGCGGCCCCGTTTTCGGGCTGCCCCGGAACGCCCTTGGGGTCATGGATGACGGTCAGGGTATCGGGATCATAAAGCAGGGCGATTTCCTGTTGGGTGTCATTCTCGAAACCCAAAAGCGCCTTGCGGGTACGCAACTGGTAGCGTGCGGCAAAACTTTCCAGCATCGGCACGGTTTTGTGGCGGCGGTTGTTGTCGGGGGCTTCAATGATCATCACCGCATCGGCATCCAGCGCGGTAAAGACAATGCCAAGCGCGGTCAGTTGATCAGCCCGCGTCACCTTGTAACGCGCGGACCATCCGTCGTCTTCCAGCAACTTGCCGTAGCGGTCAAAGAGATTGGTGAACCATTCGACATTGTAGGTGGCAATGCGCATATGTCGCCCCTTTTCAGGCCGCCCGTCTGGCGCTGATGTCTTCCCAGGCCCGGTTGATCGCGATCAGGCGTTTTTCGGCCATCTGCACCGCCTCAACCGGCACCCCCCGCGCGGCAAGTTGGTCGGGGTGGGTTTCCAGAACCGCCTTGCGCCACGTGGCGCGAATTTCGGCCAGTGGCGTGTCGCGGGCGACCTTCAAGACCTCATAGGGATCGGGTTCCGCATCCGGGACGAACTGCGTCAGGAGCGAGCGGTAACAGGCATCCGACACGCCGAAAAGATCGGCAACCTCGCGCAGGAAATCACCTTCATGCGGATGAAAATCGCCATCGGCCACGGCAATGTGAAACAAGCCTTCCAGCACATCGACCAAGGCCGGGGCACCGGCCCCGAACATGCCGGCGATCTTGGCGGCGTAAAATTCGAACCCGGCCACATCCTGGCGGGCAAGGTTGAAGACGCGGGCGGCGTATTCCTCATCTTCCGGTGCGATGGTGAACACCTCGCGGAAGGCCGCCACTTCGTTGCGGGTGACCTGACCGTCGGCCTTGGCCATCTTGGCCCCCAGCGCGATGATCGCGATGGTAAAGCCCACGGTCCGTTCCGGGGGGGTGCGCAGGCGGTCAAAGACCGCCGACAAAGCTTCACCAGAGGCAAGTGCTGCCAGGGCTTCAGATATGCGGGTCCAGATCGACATTGGGCTAGCCTACAGCGTTTCAGATGAAATTTGAAAACGGATACTTACACTTATGACAAAGGTTTGAAACGCTGAAATGACCTCGGTGGGGATGTCACGTCTTACAATATCTTTTGCATCAGGATCAGATCCCACCACTGACCGAATTTCCGCCCGACTTCCGGGATGCGGGCGATGACGGAAAAACCGACCCTTTCGTGAAAGGCCACGCCTGCCGGATTGCCCGCCGACACCCCGGCCAGCAGCGTATGGACCCCGCCTGCCCGTGCGTGGTTTTCCAGATGCGCCATCAGCGCCCGCCCCACACCTTTGCCCGCGACATCCGCCGCCAGAATGATCGTATGCTCCATCGCCTGGGCATAGCCATTGCCACCGCGAAACTGGGCATAGGTGACAAATCCGAGCAGGCGATCCTCGACGGCCAGGAAAAACTCCTGCCCGACCGCGCGCCGGGTCGCCATCAGGGCGGCAAGGCTTTCGGGCGTCTTTTCCTCGCTCGAAAAGGTCACCAGCGTATCGCGGATATAGGGGTTCCAAAGCGCAAGGATCGCCGGGATATCAGCCGACTCAGCTGGACGGATGATCATTCAAGCACTCTGGTTCCGTGCGGCGTCAGGATGGTGGCACGAAATGCC
>JBATDH010000030.1:0-2066 GCA_049663365.1 Albidovulum sp.
GCCAAAGAGAAGTGCGCCTGAGGATCATTGTCCAGCGGTTCCACGCCCTGACCTTCAAGGCCGAGGCGCTGAACATCAAATCCGGGGTGCATGATGTGATTTTCACCATATCCGTCCTCGACGCGAAGACCGGCGAAATCCTGGCGGGGCCGACGCTTGTCAATGCCGCCACACCGGCGCTGACAGGGGCCGAGATGATCGAGGCGCGCGCACGCGGCGAAAGCCAGAAATTGCATATCAGCCGGCTTGTGGAAAAGGTCATCGCCGGCTGGCTGGGTCTTGGTCCGGACCCGAGGGGATCCTTCACCCGTATCGGTGCCTGAGATGCCCCGGACCGGGGGCTTGGCAGGGTATCGGCAATGGGTTATGACAGCGCCATGACCATGAATGGCAGCATCTGCAACATCTGTATTACCGGCTGAGTCAATCAGGCGGGCCATTCCTTTGTTTTCATCGAACCGAGAGACTGCTAAGCCCGCCGCCGGGATGCGTGTGCGAGGAAATTAGGCATGACCACGATCAGACTGCACAACACCAGAACCCGCCGAAAAGAGGTCTTTGAGCCGATCGACCCGGCAAACGTGCGCATGTATGTCTGCGGCCCCACGGTTTACGACCGCGCCCATCTGGGCAATGCCCGGCCTGTCATCGTGTTCGATGTGCTTTACCGTCTCTTGCGCCATGTCTACGGAGAGGGTCACGTCACCTATGTGCGCAATTTCACCGACGTTGACGACAAGATCAACGCCGAGGCGCAGCGCCGCAAGGATGCCGGTGATAAGCGGTCGCTGGAGGAATTGATCCGCGAGCGTACGGATGAAACCATCGGCTGGTATCACGCCGACATGGACGCGCTGGGGGCGCTGCGTCCGAAAGTGGAGCCGCGCGCGACGGAATATATCGGACAGATGGTGGCGATGATCGAGGCGCTGATCGCCAAGGGTCATGCCTATGAGAAAGAGGGCCATGTGCTTTTCCGGGTGCGGTCCTATGATGGGTACGGGCGGCTCTCGGGCCGCTCGGTTGACGACATGATCGCCGGGGCGCGGGTCGAGGTGGCCCCGTTCAAGGAGGATCCGATGGATTTCGTCCTGTGGAAGCCCTCCACCGACGATCTGCCCGGTTGGGACAGCCCCTGGGGCAGGGGCCGCCCCGGCTGGCATATCGAATGCTCGGCCATGGCGGATGCCATCCTTATGAAGGACTTGCCGGAAGATCAGAAAGCTTTCGACATCCACGGCGGCGGCATTGATCTGCAATTTCCCCACCATGAAAACGAGATCGCCCAATCCGCTTGCGCCCACCCCGAAGGCGATTTCGCCAAGGTCTGGATGCATAACGAGATGCTGCAGGTCGAGGGCAAGAAGATGTCCAAGTCCTTGGGCAATTTTTTCACCGTGCGGGATTTGCTGGATCAGGGCGTGCCGGGCGAGGTGATCCGCTTTGTGTTTTTATCGACGCATTATTCGAAACCGATGGATTGGACTGAGAAAAAGCGCGATGAGGCGGAGGCGACGCTGAGGAAGTGGCATATTCTCGTAAAAGACGTCGAACATTCAGCGGACCCCGAGCCTTCTGTCATCAAAGCTCTGGCCACTGACCTCAACACAGCGGGCGCTATCGCGGAATTACATGCTTTGGCCGGGCAGGGGAGCGCGGCCGTATTGATAGCATCGGCCAACCAGTTGGGTCTGCTCACGCCTGAGCTTGATACGGGTTGGTGGCGCAGTATTACCGCGCGCCCCGGACCGGGAAGCATGTCCGCTCAAGGATATGCGCCTAGCCCCCATATCGGCCCAAGCCTATTGGAGACAACTGCCCAAAAGCTGAAAGAAGCGCGCTGTGCCGCGCTGATCGACAAGGATTTTAGTAAAGTAGATGCGATAAAAAAGCTTCTTTTAGAAGCTGGCGTCGAGGTCCGGATGACCAAAGAAGAAGTAGAACTCCTAGCGGGTCCCGACTTCGATCCCGCCAAACTGGAGGCCCTGAAATGAGACCGCTCGTGGCAACCAAAACGCCACGCAGGCTTGCGCCGGAACCGCGGGGAGGGCGCATTTGCGCCCGCC
>JBATDH010000031.1:0-9849 GCA_049663365.1 Albidovulum sp.
CGTGTGATCCGCGCCCGTGCCATCGTCAATGCGGGGGGACCGTGGGTTGAGGCGCTGGTGCGTGATGTCGCCCACTTGCGTCCCAAGGCGCATATCCGCCTGGTGCGCGGATCGCATATCGTTACCCGGCGGCTTTTCTCCCATGACCGCGCCTATTTCTTTCAGGGTACTGATGGCCGGATCATCTTTGCGATTCCCTATGAAGAGGATTTCACCCTGATCGGGACGACCGATCAGGATCATCAGGGCAGCCCTTCGGAGGCGGTTTGCAGCGACGCCGAAAGGGACTATCTTTGCGCCTTCGCATCACAGTATTTCAAGCGCCCGGTAACGCCCTCCGATGTGGTCTGGACCTATTCCGGGGTTCGTCCGCTTTATGACGACGGGGCATCTTCGGCCAGTGCCGCGACGCGTGACTATGTTCTGACGCTCAATACCGAGGGCGCACCGATTTTGAACGTCTTTGGCGGCAAGATCACCACCTATCGCCGGTTGGCCGAGGCGGCGATGGCCGAGATCGGCCCGCTGGTTGGCGACAAGAAAGGCCGATGGACCGCAGGTGTGGCCCTGCCGGGTGGCGATTTTGCGGTGGATGGGGTGGCCGCGCTTGGCCGAGAACTGATGACCCGCTATCCGTTTCTCGATGGCTTTACCCAGCGCCGTTTGATCCGGTGCTACGGCACCGAAACATGGGAGGTTCTAGGCGATGCCACCGCCGCCGTCGATCTGGGGCGCGACTTTGGCGCCGGTTTGACCGAGTCGGAACTGCGTTGGCTGATGCGCAAGGAATACGCAAAGACTGCGGAGGACGTAGTCTGGCGCCGCACCAAGCTGGGGTTGCGGATGACCGTAGGCGAAATTACGGCGCTGGATCAATGGATGACCTCGGAAAGGGGCGAAGCATGAGCTATGTACTGGCGATTGATCAGGGCACGACCTCAAGCCGCGCGATCCTGTTTGACGCGGCGATGCGGGTCAAGGCGGTGGCGCAACAGGAGTTCACCCAGCATTTCCCGAAATCGGGTTGGGTGGAACATGACCCGGCAGAAATCTGGGCGACAGTGGTGGCCACAACGCGGGGCGTGATTGCAAAGGCCGGGATTTCGGCGGACGAAATTGCCGGGATCGGTATCACCAATCAGCGCGAAACCACGATTGTCTGGGACCGGACGACCGGGGAACCGATCCACCGGGCTATCGTCTGGCAGGATCGCCGTACATCCGACATATGCCAGAAACTGAAAGCCGAAGGGCATGAGGCAGAGATTACAAAGGCGACGGGACTATTGCTCGACCCCTATTTCTCGGGCACCAAACTCGCCTGGCTTCTGGGCAATGTCGACGGCGCGCGGGCGCGGGCCGAGAGGGGCGATTTGCTGTTCGGAACAGTGGACAGCTTCCTGATCTGGAAGCTGACCGGCGGGCGGGTTCATGCAACCGATGCCACCAATGCGGCGCGGACGCTGATCTACAATATCCGCGAAGGGTGCTGGGACGCGGATATTTGCGCGCTGTTGGGTATTCCCATGTCGATGCTTCCCGAAGTGCGCGACTGTGCTGCGGAATTCGGGTCAACGGAGGCGGAAATCCTGGGCCGCCCGGTCCCGATCCTTGGCGTCGCGGGCGACCAGCAGGCGGCGACCATCGGGCAGGCCTGTTTTGCCCCCGGCATGATGAAATCGACCTATGGCACGGGCTGCTTTGCGCTGCTGAACACCGGGGCGACATTGGTCGAAAGCCAGAATCGGCTTCTGGGTACGATTGCCTATCAATTCGACGGCAGGCCGACCTATGCGCTGGAAGGATCAATTTTTATCGCCGGGGCCGTGGTGCAATGGCTGCGCGACGGGCTGAAGATCATCAAAAATGCAGGTGAAACCCAAGGTTTGGCCGAGACCGCCGACAAGGGCCAGAATGTCATTCTGGTGCCCGCCTTCACCGGGCTTGGCGCGCCCTACTGGAACGCCGAATGCCGGGGGGCGGTGTTTGGGCTGACCCGCAATTCCGGGCCCGCCGAATTGGCCAAAGCGGCGCTGGAAAGCGTCGGCTTTCAGACCCGCGATCTCTTGGAGGCTATGCGCGCCGATTGGGGCGGGGCAGCGGACGGTATCTTGCGTGTCGATGGCGGTATGACGGCCAGCAACTGGGCGATGCAGTTTCTGTCGGATATCATCGGCGCGCCAGTTGACCGGCCCGAAGTCACCGAAACAACGGCAATGGGTGCGGCATGGCTGGCCGGATCACGGGCCGGGGTCTATCCCGACCAGCAGGGCTTTGCCAAAATCTGGGCGCTGGAAACGCGGTTTCTGCCCACCATGAAGAGCACCACCCGTGAAGCCAGATATGCGGGCTGGAAACGGGCGGTTCAGGCGACGCTGGCGGTATGAGCGGTTGAACGTTTTTTCTAACGCGACAAGCTGGCCAAGCTGGTGATCCGGCGCGAAGGCATTCATGCCCATCTGACCGCAGCAATCGCGCTTGGTGAAAAATCCCCTATAGTAGTCAATGCTGTCCGCGAGAGGGTTCGTGCATTCTGACGACCGAAATGTCACGGGTGGCAGCGCATGGGGTCGCCAGCGTCATTCAGGGGCCAACTCGGTAATTTCCCGGCGGAAGGGCAGCGCGTCGCCAATCGGCTCTCCATCCAGTTCACGGGCATAGCGATGGCCTGCGTAGGTTGCCCAGGCAATGGGTCCGGCAGCCTCGGCATCGCCAAACAGCTTTACCGACAGAATACCTGCATCAGCCCATTCCGCCTGCCGTGCCAACAGGTCATGATAGACCTGATCATTTCCCGTGCGCGATGTTACCAACACAACCGCATCCGCCGTATAGTCGCGAGTCTTGCCGGTGTAGATACAATCGCTGACCACATGGCCGACCGCAATCTCGGCCACACCCCGGTTCAGCACGATATCCACACCTAAAGCATCAAGTTTGCGGTGGATGGTCGATTGTTCCAGCGTGTTGTTGGTCCAATCCGACACAAATGCCGAGGGCGTGATCAGCGTGACCTTGGCACCCTTCTGCACCAACAATTCGGCCAGCACGCCGCCCATGTAATAGTGATCATCGTCGAAGATGACGACATTGCCACCCGGCACCGTGCCATCCATCAGATCATCCGGCGTATAGACCTTGGCCCCCTTGGCGATTTTCATCGGCACGACATGCTGACGCGCGACACCGTCGCGGCGCCATGTAGCCCCGGTGGCGATCGCCACGTTCTGGAAACCGAATTCAAGGATTTCGTCGGCGCTCAACCGGCTGTCGAAATAGGTCTGCACATTTGGCCGCTGGGAAAGCTGATATTCGCGATAGTCCGCCACGCGCCCCCAGGCCGACAGGCCGGGCAACAGCCGTTCGCGCGCCACGCGGCCGCCCAGTTTCGTGCCCGCCTCGGCAATCGCCACCTCATAGCCACGCACAGCCAGCGCCCGCGCCGCCTCCAGTCCCGCAGGGCCTGCGCCGACGATCAGCACGTTTTCACTGCTGCCCTTGGCGTTCATCTTTTCCGGGTGCCAGCCCTTGCGCCATTCTTCCATGAAGGTCGGGTTCTGGGTGCAGCGGCTGATCGACATCGTCATGTCGCCGGTGACGCAGATGTTGCAGCCGATACATTCGCGGATATCGTCGATGCGGCCCTCGCCGATCTTGCGGGGCAGGAACGGGTCGGCAATCGAGGGCCGCGCGCAACCGATGAAGTCCAGCGTGCCGGATTTGATCATCCGCACCATCGTATCGGGCGAGGTGAAGCGGCCCACCCCAACCACAGGCTTACTGGTCAAAGCGCGGATGCCGCGGACCAGTTGTTCCTGCGCCCCTTCTTCCTTGAAGCGCGAAGTGCCCGAGCAATCCTCCCATGTGCCTTGCGCCAGATCCCAAAGGTCGGGCAAATCCCTGTTCATCTCGATGAAGTCACGCAACTCGGCGTTGGAAAAGCCAAGATCACCGATGGTTTCATCCAGGCTGACCCGCAGGGTGATGCCCATTGTATCGCCGACGGCGTCGCGCATATCGGCAATCACTTCGTTCACAAACCGCGCACGGTTTTCAAGGCTGCCGCCATATTCATCCGTCCTCTGGTTGGTGGCGCGCGACAGGAAATGCTGGAAAATCCCGAAGCCATGCGCACCGTAAAGGCAGATCAGATCAAAGCCCGCCAGTTTCGAGCGTTTGGCCGCATTCACGAACCAACGCCGCAGGTCCTTGATTTCCGACTTCATCAGCGCGCGCGCCTGCACCGGATCATTGGTAAAGGTGCGAATCGGCAGCGCCGACGGAGCCAGAGGCACTTCCTTGGTATAAAGGTTCGGGCCGTTGATGCCTGAATAGGCCAGTTGGATGCCCGCCAGCGCGCCGTGTGATTTCATCTTTTCCGACATCCGACGCAATTGCGGGATGTCTTTGTCCTCCCATAACCGCAACTCGATAAACGGTGTGATTTCCGAGGTGTGGTGCATCTCGGTCTGCTCGGTGAAGATCACACCCCAGCCGCCCTCGGCCTTGATGCCGCGCATCTCGGCCGCGGCCGATGGATCGCGATAGCCGCCGCCATTGCAATGAGGCACCTGGTAGAAACGGTTCGGGGCAGTCACCGGACCGATCTGCGTCGGCTCGAAAAGAATGTCGTAGCGAGGGTCGCGCATGGTTATATCCTTGAAAGCCGAAAGAGCGATTTAGCCTGATATTTGATCCAGGCGGTTTTGGGACCAGTATATCTGTCAAAGGATTGCGGCGACAAATCGCGGCCTATGTCCGCGTTGCGAATGCGTGTGTGGGTCATTTTTCGTTGAACCTTCGGTTTACACTTTGGCCGAGGAAACGATGGCTGCCTGGCCATCGTAAAGCATATACGACCGCTGGATGGCGATCTGGTCAGCGATGTGTTTTGCGTCGTGCCAGACACCCCACAGAAACGACGACCCGCGCCGGGACTGCCAGGGCAGGCCAAGGAAATACACATCCGGCTCGACCGAAACACCGCGCTGATGGATTGGCGCGCCCCTTTCATCGAAGGCATCGGCCTTGAGCCACTTAAAGTCCTGACGAAAACCGGTTGCCCATATGATCGTGGTCACACCTTCCTTGGCCAGATCAATCCCCTTGCGCGGATTGGTCAGGCTATCAGGATCGGGAAACACCTGGCGGGCTTCAGGTTCCACCGGCAGACCAAGACCGGTGCGGGCAACATAGGCGTCGGCCATGTCCAGAAGTTGCGCATAGTTTTCATCACCACGGTCGACATTGGACTGAAGATCGTCGGCAAAGCTCAAAACACCGTTCTCGAAGGCCGTGGTCCGGCCCGTGAGAATCACGCCCTCGCCACCCAGGCGGCGGAAATCCATCGTGCGCCCGCCATAGGCCCCGCTGACGGCAATCGTGACATGATCGGTACCGGGCTTTGGTGCCGCGATATCCCACAAGCCCAAAACCCCCAGCCACCAGACAAAGTCGCGGCCGCGGTAGCGGCGCATCGGTCGATCATGCGGGCCGACCGACAGAAACACTTTTCGACCGGCACGGTTAAGTTCATCGGTGATCTGAGCCCCCGAAGACCCCGCCCCGACGACCATCACGGCACCCTTGGGCAGCTGATCAGGGTTCTTGTACTTGAACGAGTGGATTTGATGGATGCCCGTAGTTTCGGGCACGATGGGTGGCATCACCGGATGCTGAAAAGCGCCCGTGGCCGCCACGATGCGGCGGGCCTCGATATCGCCCTGACTGGTCTTGACCAGAAATCCACCCTTGCCGGTCAGGCGCGTGGCCTCGATCACTTCGACCCCTTCCCGGATTGGTGCCCTGATCATCGCGGCATAGTCCACCAGATATTGCGCAAAGCGGTCCTTGGACACGAATTCGTCACGATCATTGCCCTCGAATTCCAGGTTGGGGAACCGGTCGTGCCAGGCAGGGCCATTCGCCACCAGCGCATCCCAGCGGCCGGTACGCCAGGCCTCTGCGATGCGATTCTTCTCAAGCACCAGATGAGGCACATCGGCCCGACCGAGGTGTTCGCTCATGGCGATGCCGGCCTGCCCTCCCCCGACAACCAGCGTATCAGTCTTTTCCACGGGCATCTTTGGCTTCCCCTTGATTGATCAATCACAACATGTGCCCAGTTTGGGCCACGACGAACGGTCTATACGACGGTGAAGACAGCTAAAACCACGATTTCTCGCAGGTTTGGTTTGCATGCGCCTCGGCATATGATCGCGCCGGTTTTGCGATCACCGGTGAATTACCCCCAGTCGAGCACCACCTTGCCGCTTTTGCCCGACCGCATTGCAGCGAACCCGGCTTCAAACTCGTCGACACCAAAGCGATGGGTGATCACCTTTCTGACATCGAGCCCGTTTTGCAGCATGGCGATCATCTTGTACCAGGTCTCGAATATCTCGCGCCCGTAAACACCCTTGATGGTGATGGCCTTGAACACAATGCGGCTCCAGTCGACGGGCGACTTGCCGGGCGGAATACCCAGCATGGCGATGCGGCCGCCCATCACCATCGCCTCGACCATCTGGTCGAGTGCGGCCTGATTGCCCGACATTTCCATGCCGACATCGAACCCCTGTTTCATCTTCAGACGGGCAATCACGTCTTTCAGGTCTTCGTTGGCCACGTTGACCGGCACCACGTCTGCCACTTCGGCGGCCAGCGCCAGACGTGCGGGGTTGACATCGGTGATCACCACATGGCGCGCACCGACATGGCGGGCAATTGCGCCCGCCATGATCCCGATCGGCCCGGCGCCGGTGATCAGCACATCTTCGCCCACCATGTCAAAGCTGAGGGCAGTGTGAACGGCATTGCCCAAGGGGTCGAGAATGGCACCGATATCGTCGTCGATCTCATCCGGCAAAGGCACCACGTTGAAAGCCGGCAGGCGCAGGTATTCGGCGAAAGCCCCCTGCTCGTTCACGCCAATGCCACGTGTTGCCGGATCGAGGTGGAATTTTCCGGCCCGCGACTGGCGCGACTGGTTGCCGATCAAATGACCCTCGCCGGAACAGCGCTGGCCGATGCTGAGGCCTTCGACATTGCGGCCAAGTTCGACGATTTCGCCGGCGAATTCGTGACCCGTCACCAAAGGCACCGGCACGGTCTTTGCTGCCCATTCATCCCAGTTCCAGATATGGATATCGGTGCCGCAAATGCCGGTCTTGCGGATACGGATCAGCACATCATCGGGCCCGATTTCCGGCACCGGGCGGCGTTCCATCCACAGACCGGGTTCGGGTTTGGCCTTGACCAGCGCCTTCATCTCGTTCGACATCAGATTGCCCCCACTGCTTTGCCGGCACCGCGAAAGGCGTCCAGCGCGAAATCCAGATCATTTCGGGTCAGCCGTGCATTCATCTGCGTCCTGATCCGCGCCTGTCCCTTGGGCACCACCGGAAAGAAGAAGCCCGCAACATAGACGCCACGCTCAAACAGCTCGGACGCCAGACGCTGCGACAGGGCCGCATCACCCAGCATCACCGGCACGATAGGGTGTTCGCCGGGCAAAAGCCGGAAACCGGCCTCGGCCAGACCGGCGCGCCAATAGGCAGTGTTGGCGAAAAGCTGCGCGCGCAGATCATCGGCCACCTCGACCAGATCGAGGGCGGCCAGACCGGCGGCGACCACCGCCGGGGGCAGCGCGTTGGAAAAGAGATAGGGCCGCGCGCGTTGACGCAACAGATCGATCACCGCCTGCGGCCCGGCGACGTAGCCGCCCAGCGCGCCGCCCAGCGCCTTGCCAAGCGTGCCGGTCATGATATCGACCTTATCCGCCACCCCGGCATGATGGGGCGTGCCCCGGCCTTGCGGCCCCATGAACCCGGTGGCGTGGCAATCGTCAACCATGACCAAGGCACCGTATTTTTTGGCCAGGGCCGTGACCTCGGCCAGCTTGGCCAGATAACCGTCCATCGAAAAAACGCCGTCGGTCGCGATCATGGTGAAACGCGCGCCTGCGTCCCGCGCCTCGATCAACCGCGCCTCCAGTTCAGCCATATCGGAATTGGCGTAGCGGTAGCGCTGCGCCTTGCAGAGTCTTATGCCGTCGATGATCGAGGCGTGGTTTAGGGCATCCGATATGATCGCATCCTCGGGGCCCAAAAGCGGCTCGAACAAGCCACCATTGGCATCGAAACAGGCGGCAAAGAGAATGGAATCGTCCTTGCCCAGAAACCGGGCCAGTCGGGCTTCCAGCGCGCGATGCAGGTCTTGGGTGCCGCAGATGAACCGGACCGAAGCCATGCCATAACCGTGGTCGTCCATCGCCTGTTTCGCCGCCGTGATCAGAGCCGGATGGTCAGCCAGCCCAAGGTAATTGTTGGCGCAAAGATTGACAACATCGTTGCGTCGCCCGGCCCCGCTGCCTACGGCGATACGGCCACCCTGCGCCGAGGTGATCAGCCTTTCGCGTTTCATCAGGCCATCGGCGTTTATTCCGGCAAGCACGTGGCCCAGATGATCCAGAAAACCGGTCCTGTCAGACATGGCAACAAATCCTTTCGGCAACGCGGCCTGTTCTAGCGACAGGGTGGTCCGCCTGCCGGTAAAGGTCAACGGGGCAGATATTCGGTGCGGTCCGGATCGGCCACTTCGGCCAGCAGCCAGTCGCGGAAGGCCTGCAGTGGCGGATACCAGGCCCCGACACTGGGCCAGACCAGATAATAGCTGCCGTCACCCCGCACCGGATCACCCCAGGCGGCGACCAACCGCCCATCGGCCAGTTCCGGCTTGGCCAGAAATTCCGGCAACAGCGCCACGCCCAGCCCGTGAATGGTGGCCTGAATCATCGGGGCGAACTGATCGAACAGCATCCCCTGCGGCACCGGCCCATCCACCCCGTGATGGGAAAACCACGAGGCCCAGGCACCGGGCCGGGTTTCCAGTTGCAAAAGCGGCAGGCCGATGAGGTCGTTTGGTTGTGTCAGCGGATGGGCGGCCAGAAACCCCGGCGCACAGGTGGCGATCAGGCGTTCGTCAAAAAGTTTCGCCGCCCCGGCCTGTGGCCAGTTTTCCGCCCCGAAATGAATGGCGGCATCGAACCCTTCTTCTTCAAAATCAAAAGGTTTCACCCGTGTGCCGAGATTGAGGGTGATGCCGGGGTGTTCGGCCAGAAACCGCGGCAGACGCGGGGCCAGCCAACGGGTGCCGAATGTCGGAAGGATCGCCAGCGACAGGGTGCCGCCGCCGGTGTTCGATCGGACCCGCATCGAGCCGCGCGAAATGAGGTCAAGCGCCTTGACCACATCGCGGGCATAGGCCAACGCATGGTCGGTCGGCACCAGTCGCCGCCGGTCGCGCAGGAACAGGGTGACCCCCAACTGCGCTTCGAGTGTCTGGATCAACCGGCTGACCGCGCCCTGGGTCAGGTCAAGATCGCGGGACGCGGCCAAGGTAGAGCCGGTCCGGCACACCGCCTCAAACGCCGCCAGCAAACTGAGCGAGGGCAAAAGACGTCTGGGCGTGGCCATATATTACCTACATGCATATATCATCGCGAGAATAGCGCTAGAAGGACCAGAAATATAGGCGTATAAAGCATATGATCTTTTGCACCGCCACTATCGAAGGAAACACCATGGCCAAGCTCAAAGCCAAAGACGCCCCCGATCTTGCCCGCTTTGACTGGGAAGATGCCTTTCGCCTCGAGGATCAGCTTACCGAGGAAGAGCGGATGCTGCGCGACGGGGCGCGCGCCTATGCCCAGGAAAAGCTGCAACCCCGTGTCATCGCCGCCTACCGCGACGAAAACAGCGATCCGGCGATTTTCCGGGAAATGGGCGAGATGGGTCTTTTGGGCGTGACCATCCCCGAGGAATATGGCGGCCTTGGGTCGTCCTACAC
>JBATDH010000032.1:0-1855 GCA_049663365.1 Albidovulum sp.
CGGGGCGGGCGAAGACATGGGGGTTGCGGCCAAACGCAACCCGGTGCGGATGGCGGCGATCGCCTGGGAATGGGGCAATTACTACGGCGACGCCAAGATGAAGGGGGCAAAGCTCGACATCGCCAAATGGCGCCGCCCCGACCCGGCAACCGCGCCGTCGCAGGCCAAGGCCGCCGGTCTTTACATGATCTGCACCATGTCCAAACACGCCGCCGAGGCCAAGGGCTGCTCAGACGCGATGATGTATGACTATCGCGGCTATGTCGCCGAAGCGACCGGTGCCAATATCTTCTTCGTCAAGGACAGCGAGGTGCATACCCCCAAGGCCGATGCGTTCCTGAACGGCATCACCCGCCAGACCGTGATCCAGATGCTCAAGGACATGCAGATCAAGGTGCATGAACGCCATATCATGCCCGAAGAACTTGACGGATTCGAGCAGTGCTGGCTGACCGGCACCGCCGCCGAAGTCACCCCCGTGGGCCAGATCGGCGATCATAGGTTCGAAGTGGGCGACATCGCCAGACGGGTCGCCACGGAATACGAGGCACTGGTGCGGCGGTAAGCTTTTTCAAAGGGGGCCGGGCGTCGATACCCGGCCTCAGTCCTGTCCGGGGTTCAGGCCGTCCAGCCCTTCTCGATCCGCATGAATTCCCGCATCCGCGCCACGCTCCGGCGCGCGACCGGGCGTTCGTGCAGTGCCTTGACGGCGGGGTTTGACCCCTCGGCCCCATGGGCCTTTTCAACGTGCAGATAATGCTTCAACCGGCCCCCTTCGGGGGCGGCGGGACGGTCGATGATATGTCGGCTCATTCTCTCCTCCTTGGCTTCACTCTGCTGCCCACAGGATTGCCGAAATTCGCCTAAAGGGCGAGTCATTTTCGAAAGACCGCTTAAATCGGCGCTACCCCGCCAATCGCCTGGCGGCCCAGGCTGCAGCATCGGCCACCGCCGCGTCGGGATCATCCGCCAAACCCGCCGCAACCGCAGTCAGGGACGGATCGGCGGAATTACCGATGGCATAAAGCACGTTGCGCACAAACCTGTCACGCCCGATCCGCTTGACCGGCGACCCGGAAAACCGCGCCCGGAAGGCCGCGTCATCCAACCCTGCCAGCTCGCGCAGCAAGGGCGCGCCTACGCGCGGCTGATAGCCGATCTCGCGCGCCGCCACGGCGAATTTGTTCCAGGGGCAGACAGCCAGACAGTCGTCACAGCCAAAGATGCGATTGCCCATCAGCGCCCGCAATTCCTCGTCCACCGGCCCCTTATGCTCGATCGTCAGATAGGAAATGCAGCGCCGCGCATCAATCTGATAGGGTGCCGGAAAGGCCGCCGTCGGGCAGATATCCAGACAGGCGCGGCACGATCCGCAGTGATCGACCTCGCCCGTATCTTTCGGCAGATCGAGCGTGGTAAAGATCGACCCCAGAAAGAACCAGCTTCCCAGATCGCGGCTGACCAGATTGGTATGCTTGCCCTGCCACCCCAGCCCCGCCGCCGCCGCCAGCGGCTTTTCCATCACCGGCGCGGTATCGACAAAAACCTTGATTTCGGGCGAAACCCCATGTTTCGTACCCTGCGCGGCAGGCGCTTTCCCTGAATGCGCCGCGGGCGGCACCCCGCCGGACATCTCGGCCCCCGGTTTCGCCTCTTCAATCAGCCACCGCCCCAGCCGTTTCAGCCGCTTCTTGACCAGATCGTGATAATCGCGCCCCTGCGCATAGGCCGACACCCCGCCCCGGTTCCGGTCCGCCAGCACCGCCAGTGGATCGCCCTCGGGCGTATAGGTCTCGGCCAGCATGATCACCGTGCGCGCCTCGGGCCACAGCGCCGCCGCATCGCCACGCCAGCC
>JBATDH010000033.1:0-12552 GCA_049663365.1 Albidovulum sp.
GCCGAAAACCTGCACACCCACACGCCGCAGCGGGGCATCGCGGCGGGCGAGTTCAGCCCCGAAATCAAAGACCTGCGCCACATCTGGCGATGACAGCACGATCCCGGCCAATCGCCCATAGGGCGGCACACCTGCCACCCGGCGCTCCTCCGCCTCCGCCCGCCAGAACGCCTCCTCGTCTCCCGACAGGATAGCGCGGATCACCCCATGGTCGGGCTGATAGGTCTGCAACAAAGCCTCGCCGGGTTTGTCCGCCCGCCCGGCACGGCCCGATACCTGGCGGATCAACTGGAATGTGCGTTCCGCCGCGCGCAGGTCCGACCCTTGCAGGCCCAGATCGGCGTCGATCACCCCCACCAGTGTCAGCAGCGGAAAGTTGTGCCCCTTGGCGACAAGCTGGGTGCCGATGATGATATCTGCCCCCCCTGCCGCAATATCACGGATCTTTTCCTTCAGCGCCCGCGCCGACCCGAACAAATCCGACGACAACACCGCCACCCGCGCCTCGGGAAACCGTGCTGCCACCTCTTCGGCCAGCCGTTCCACCCCCGGCCCGACCGGGGCCAGCCGGTCCTTGGCCGCGCAGGCGGGACAGGCCTCGGGCATCGGTTTCGTCTCGCCGCATTGATGGCAGACAAGGCGTTTGAGGAACCGATGTTCGACCATCCGCGCGTCGCAATGATCGCAGCCGATCTGGTGGCCGCAGGCCCGGCATATCGTCACCGGTGCATAGCCACGACGGTTCAGGAACAGCAACGCCTGTTCGCCCTGCGCGATCCGGCTGGTGATGCCCGCCACCAGGGTCTGGCCGATCCAGCGGTTGGGTTGCAGCCTTTCCCCGCGCATATCCACGGCCCGCATCACCGGCAGTTCGGCCACGCCAAATCGCGATGTCAGATCAATACGCGCGTATTTGCCTGCCTCGGCATTGGCCCAGGTTTCGAGACAGGGTGTGGCCGAGGCCAGAACCACCTGCGCGTCGCAAAGCGAGGCGCGCAAAACCGCCATGTCGCGGGCGTTGTAAAGCACGCCGTCTTCCTGCTTGTAGGCGGTGTCATGTTCCTCATCGACCACGATCAGCCCGAGGTCGCGGAAGGGCAGGAACAGCGCCGACCGCGCCCCCACGACCAGCCCGACATTGCCCTCGCCAGCCATCCGCCACAGCCTGCGGCGTTCGGTTTGCGTCACACCTGAATGCCATTCGCCGGGATGACCGCCAAAGCGTTGCTCGACCCGCGCCAGAAATTCAGCCGTCAGGGCAATTTCCGGCAAAAGCACCAGCGCCTGCCGCCCCTTGGCCAGGCAGGCCGCCACCGCCTCCAGATAGACCTCGGTCTTGCCCGACCCGGTGACACCCTTCAGCAGCGTCGTGCCGTAGCTGCCGCTGGCCACGCCTGCCCGCAATGCCGCCGCCGCCGCCGCCTGATCCGCCGCCAGCGGTTTGCCCGGCAGATCGGGGTCAAGACGCGGATAGGGCAGATCACGCGGCGCATCTTCTTCGGACAGCGCCCCGATCTTGGCCAGCCCCTTGATGACGCTGGTCGTCACCCCGGCCAGTGCCGCCAATTCGCTTTGGGTGAACGCGGCCCCGCCATATGCGTCCAGAATATCCAGAACCCGCGCCCGCGCCTCGGTCATCCGGTCCGGCTCGGACCAGCCTTTGCGAAAAACCTTTCGCGTCCCCGGCGGATCGCCCAGACCCGGTGCACGGGTGGCCAGCCGCAGCATCGCGGGCATCGGCGTCAGGGTGTAATCGGCAACACGGATCAGAAAGGCGCGCATGTCGTCGCGCATCGGCGCCGCATCCAGAACCCGATTGACGGCGCGCACCCTGGCCAGATCATAGCCGCCCTCGCCCGGCCCCCAGACCACGCCCAGCACCCGGCGCGGCCCCAGCGGCACCTCGACAAAGGCACCGCTCAGGCAGCCACCTTCAGGGGCCTTGTAATCCAGACAGCGGCCCAGCGGTTCGGTCGTCAGTACCGAAACCAACACACCTTCGTCGAAAAACTCAAGCCCAGCCACGGCATTCCCCATTTGCGGGTTCCGGCGCAGAGGGCGTTGCGCTATCAACACGGCCAAACGCAGCCGCCAGCCTGAGGACATAACCCATGAAATTCTTCGTCGATACCGCCGATACCGCCGCCATCAAGGAACTGAATGACCTTGGCATGGTCGACGGGGTCACCACCAACCCCTCGCTGATCCTGAAATCAGGGCGCGACATCATCGAAGTGACCAAGGAAATCTGCGACATGGTTTCGGGCCCCGTTTCCGCCGAGGTTGTGGCCACCGAGGCCAAGGCGATGATCGCCGAAGGGTTGAAGCTTGCCAAGATCGCCCCGAACATCGCGATCAAGGTGCCGCTGACATGGGATGGGCTGACCGCCTGCAAGGCTTTCGCATCCGAAGGCCACAAGGTCAACGTGACACTATGCTTTTCCCCGGCACAAGCGATTTTGGCGGCAAAGGCAGGCGCTGCGTTCATTTCGCCCTTCATCGGGCGGCTGGATGACATCCACCTTGATGGGATGGAAGTGATCGAAGACATCCGGCTGATTTATGACAACTACGATTTCCGTACCGAAATTCTGGCCGCCTCAATCCGATCTGTCGGCCATGTGATCGACTGCGCCCGCATCGGCGCCGATGTTGTCACCGCACCCCCGTCGGTGATCAAGGCGATGGCCAATCATGTGCTGACCGACAAGGGTCTGGATCAGTTTTTGAAGGATTGGGCAAAAACCGGGCAGAAAATCCTGTAGCGCGCGATGGATTTGCACGGAAACCACAAGTATCGGAATTCAAACGATCCTGGTTTGAATTCTGATTCCATCTAAAGCCCAAACGCTCTACCAATGTGTTTAGTTGCCAAAACGAAGCAGTAAAACGTAAGGGCAGACATGGCAGAAACAGCAGCAATCGCAGGTGAATTGCGCGACCGGCTTCTGGCGGCACCAGAGGTAATTCTAGAGGATCGCGACCTGATGCGGGCGCTGATCGCGGCCAATGAACGCGCGATGGGGGCCAACATCGTCGATCTGCGCGGCATCGCCATGGAACGGCTGGAGGCACGGCTGGACCGGCTGGAAGATACCCACAGGTCGGTCATCGCCGCGGCCTATGAGAACCTCGCAGGCACCAATCAGGTGCACCGCGCTATCCTGCGGATGCTTGACCCGGTAGAGTTCGTTGACTTTCTGAACAATCTGGGCGGCGAAGTAGCCCAGATTCTTCAGGTCGACAGTGCCCGGCTGGTGCTGGAATCGGTACAATCCGAAGATGATCCCGTTTTGGATCGTCTGGGCGATGTGCTCTGTGTGGTCAAACCCGGTTTTGTCGAAAACTACATGCTCGGCGGTCGCTCGGCCCCGATGCGCCCGGTGGTGTTGCGCCAGACGCAGGCGGATGCGGAAATCGTCTATGGCAATTCGGACGCCTGGGTGCGGTCCGAGGCCGTCCTGCGGCTCGATCTGGGCGCCGGGCGTCTTCCGGGAATGCTGGCCCTTGGCGCCGAAGACCCGCATCAGTTCCGCGCCAATCAGGGCACCGATCTGCTGACATTCTTCGCCGGAGTGTTCGAACGCGCGATGCGGCGCTGGCTGGCCTGAGGGCCGTCCGGTGAGTCTGGCATTTTCACCGGCCTTGCGCGATGCGCAGGCGAAATGGCTTGACCAGCTTGTCGCATTGGACGGGGCATCAACCCATACGGTCAAAGCCTACCGCACCGATGTAACCGCCTTTCTGGCTTTCCTGGGCCAGCATCTGGGCGGGGCGACCGGTATCGGCCAGATAGCCAAAGTGACGCAAACCGACATGCGCGCCTTCATGGCCCATGAACGCGGGCGCGGCACGGGCGCACGGTCGCTGGCGCGCACACTTTCGGCCATCAAGAGTTTTGTGCGCTGGCTGGCCGAACGCGAAGGCTTTGAACCAACCGCCATTCTCGCCACCCGCAGCCCCAGGTTTCAGCGCAAGCTGCCACGCCCCCTGTCCGAGGATGCGGCAAAGAATGTGATCAGCAGCGTCGGTGATTTTGCCCGCGAAGATTGGGTGGCGGCGCGCGATGCAGCTGTGGTGACCTTGCTTTACGGCTGCGGGTTGCGGATTTCCGAGGCGCTTGGCCTGACCGGCACCGCCAGCCCCCTGCCCGAGGTTCTGCGGATCAAAGGCAAAGGCGACAAAGAACGGATCGTGCCGGTTCTGCCCGCGGCGCGCCGCGCCGTTGCCGCCTATGTCGATCTTTGCCCCTTCCCGGTCGCGGATGAGCCGGACGCTGCGCTGTTTCGCGGCGCGCGGGGTGGTCCGCTCAACCCGCGCCTCATCGCCCGTGCGATGGAACTGACCCGCGCCGGGCTGGGACTGCCCGCCACGGCCACGCCTCATGCCATGCGCCACAGCTTTGCCACCCATCTTCTGGCGGCAGGCGGTGATCTCCGGGCCATTCAGGAATTGCTGGGGCACGCATCACTGTCTACCACACAAGGTTACACGGCAGTTGACACAACCCGGCTGATGGAAATCTACAACAAGGCGCACCCGCGCGCCTGAGGATTTGACAGGGCCGAAAACGGCCCGAAAGGAAGACATGACCCCAGCGATCAAGGCCTTGTTGGTTCACCTTTTCACCGGCACCGGGGCGGTTCTGGCGATGCTGGCCATGCTGGCAGCCGTCGAAGAAAAATGGAGCCTGATGTTCCTCTGGCTGGTATTCGCGCTGTTCGTCGACGGGATAGACGGGCCGCTTGCGCGGCACTACCACGTCAAGACCAACTGGCCGACCTATGACGGGGTTCTGCTTGACCTGATCATCGACTATCTGACCTATGTTTTCATCCCCGCCTTTGCCCTTTTTCAGTCCGGCCTGCTGCCCGGCTGGACCGGTTGGCTGGCGATCATCGTCATCACCTATGCCAGCGTGATCTATTTCGTCGACACCCGGATGAAGACCACCGACAATTCCTTTGCCGGGTTTCCGGCCTGCTGGAACATGGTGGTACTGGTTCTTTTCGCATTGGAGCCCAATTTCTATCTGATGCTGATCGTCATCATCGCCCTGGCGGCCACGATGTTCACCAACCTGAAATTCATCCACCCCGTCCGGACCGAACGCTGGCGCTGGATTTCCTTGCCGATCGCGATTGCCTGGGTGGGTTTCGCCGGGCGCGCGGCATGGGTGGATTTCGCGGCGGGCGATCTTGCCCATTGGGGGCTGGCGATCACCTCGGTCTACCTGCTCGGGGCAGGCATCATGCAGGAGATGTTTCCCAAACGGGGCTGACGTTCAAAGCCGCATCAGGATGACGCCACCGGCGATCAGGGCCACCGACATCACCTTGCCCCCTGTCATCCTTTCGCCAAAGACCATCCAGCCAATGACCACCGCAAACAGGATCGAGGTTTCGCGCAACGCGGCCACCAGCGCGATCGGCGCAAGCGTCATCGCCCAGACCGCCACGCCGTAGGATCCGTAAGATGCCACCGCCGCGAGACCGCCCAAGACCCAGACCCGCCCCTTGCCCGGCAAAGCCACCCGCCCCCGCAGTCCCAGCATGGCGGCGGCAAAGATCACCCCGTCGACCACAAACAGCCAGCCGACATATTGCGTCGCACTTACCGCCAGCCGCGCGCCTAATCCGTCGACCAGCGTATAGCCCGCCGTGGCGCAGGCCGACCCGAAGGCAAAGGGCAGCATCCTGCGGCTTTCGCCACTGGTCCAGACCCCGCGCGCCAGCAGCAGGATACCGAGACCGAGCACCAGAATGCCCAGCGCCTCGATCGCGGTGACCACCTCACCCAGCCACAAGCCGCCCGCAACCAGCGTGATCATCGGCGCGGTCCCGCGCGCCAAAGGATAGACACGCGAAAGGTCGCCATGCTCATAGGCGAAGGTCAAAAAGAGCTTGTAGACAGAATGGATAAGCCCCGAAGCGACCAGCCAGGGCCAGACTTTGGCCTCTGGCACAGGCTGCGTTGCCACCACCCCCACCCCGATCAGCCCCTGCACGGCCGACAGCACCATCATCGCAGCGATGCGGCTGTTACCAACCTTGACCAGCGCGTTCCAGGTGGCGTGAAGCAACGCGGCGGCAAGCACCGACAGGAAGACGAACAGACTCATGAAAACTCCTCAGCCCCCGTGACTGGTAGCGGCGAGGCTGGGGAAGGACAAGATGGAAGGAAATCGTTGGGGCCTATGTTGGAGTTTCCCTTTCTTGACAAATTCGGCCACTGGCTGAACAGAACCCGATCGCCCGATGCGCGCCGAAGGTGCCGGACAAGCGCCAGCCCGACGAGGAAGATCGGGAAAAGGTCCGGCGGACCTTTTTCCTGGCGAGCGCGGGCTGGCGCTTTGGCCATAATGCGCAAAGTTCAGGCAAGCGAGGGATTTGGCTGGCATAAAGCGCACCGCTCAGCCCGTGCTGCGCCATCCCACGGGCAAGCACACGCCCGGCTTGTGTCATGATCCCGGCCAAGGGCCGTTTTGCCCACACTACGGAAATAACCCAGTCAAATCAGCAGCGACGCCGCCCCTTCATGCCTCAGCAGCGCCACTTTGGTCTCCACGCCGCCCGGTGCAGAAAATCCGCCAAGACCACTGGCCCCGAGAATCCGATGGCAAGGCACGATCACCGGGATCGGATTGGCTCCGCAGGCCTGCCCCACGGCCTGTGCCGGAACCCCGAGCGCCTTGGCCAGGTCGCCATAGGTGCGGGTTTCCCCAAAAGGAATGGCGCACATCGCCCGCATGACCGCTCCGGTCAGGCCGGGGCGGAACGCGAGCGGCAGATCGAAATCGCGCCGTTTGCCTCCGAAATACTCGGCAAGCTGCCCAGCGGCTTCGGACAGGAGCGGGGTCTTGTCATCCGGCCCACCGCCCCAGCGCAGCGCAACGATCTGCCCACCCTCTGCGCCAAGGGTAAGCGGGCCGAAGGGGCTGGTCAGGGTCATCTCATCCATCGCGCGATGCTGCGCCCTGAGGTGCCGGTGCGCAACCCGCTTCATGCGACTTTGCCGCGACCCTCGCCCTCATTTCCGCAGGCAGGATTTCCCGTCCACCGTGACATGACCCTTGGGCTGGTAGCGCAGGGCAAGTTCCTGCGTGGCCAGCGCGATGAGGCAGTTCAGCTCATCGACCCGGTCCTCGTTGGGCGTGACGAGCTTTGCGGTCACCGAAAAACTCGGGCTGAGCTTGCCCTCCGGTTCCACATCCACATCGGCGGGCGACAGACCGACCGATACGAACCGCTCATAAAGCCATTGCGCCGCGTCCCCTTCGCCGTACCACCGGCCCGCATCCGATCCGGTCTCGACGGTCGCCGCAAATTGCGCCGCAGGGCCACCCTCATAGCGCATCTTGGTCTTGCGAAACGCCTTTTGCAGCGGCGGCACCAGATATTCTGCCATGCCGCTGGATACCTGCGAGCTGGTCATCTGGATGATGTAGCTTGCCTTGCGGGGAAATTCCGCCGATTGCTGGGCACCTGCCGGCAAGGCAAGAATCACGAGGAAAAACGACAATAACTGACGCATGAAAGCCCCCCCTGTTGACGCCCGGAAATATACCCTTCCGGCGGCCAGACAAGCAGATTCAACCGCCGGCCGGTCTCAGGCCAAAGCGCCGTCACACCGTTTGCAAGTGCCCGCATGGCTGTGGCTGCCGACATCGGGCAGGATTTTCCAGCAGCGCTGGCACTTTTCGCCCGGTGCCATCTCGAACACGACGCCGACGCCCGGCACTTCGGGCAGGCGGAAGGCCTCGCCGGGGGCCGGATCGCCGGTCAGCACGATGCCCGAGGTGATGCACAGATCGGCGAAATCGACCGATTTCAGCGCCACCAGCGCCGCTTTGTCCTCGACATGCACCACCGGGGCGGCCTCAAGGCTCGACCCGATCACCTTGGCGGTGCGCTGCACTTCCAGCGCCGCCGTCACCACCCGCCGCACCCGGCGCAACTGGTCCCATTTCTGCGCCAGTGGTTCATCCAGCCAATCGGCGGGGGTTTCGGCCATATCCTCCAGATGCACCGAATGTCCGTCGCCCGGAAAGCGCGACAGCCAGACATCCTCCATGGTGAAGACGAGGATCGGGGCGAGCCAGGTGGTCAGGCGGTGGAAAAGGATATCCAGCACCGTGCGCGCCGCCCGCCGTGCTGGGCTGTCCGCGCCATCACAATAAAGAACATCCTTGCGGATATCGAAATAGACCGCCGACAGGTCCACCGTGCAGAAGGTGAAGAGCGTCTGGAACACCCCCTGAAAGTCGTATTCCGCATAGCCCTTGCGGACGGTGTGATCCAGTTCGGCCAGGCGGTGCAGCACCCAGCGTTCCAGTTCCGGCATATCCTTTGCGTCGACTTTTTCGGCATCCGAAAACCCGGCCAGATTACCCAAAAGAAACCGCATGGTGTTGCGCAGACGGCGGTAGCTGTCGGCGGTGCCTTTCAGGATTTCCTTGCCGATGCGCAGATCGACCGTGTAGTCGGCCTGCGCCACCCAGAGCCGCAAAATATCGGCACCGTATTCGTCGATGACCTCTTGCGGGGCCACGGTATTGCCCAGCGATTTGGACATTTTCATGCCCTTTTCATCCAGCGTGAAGCCATGCGTCAGCACACTCTTGTAGGGTGCGCGACCCTTGGTGCCACAGGCCTGCAACATCGAGGAATGAAACCACCCCCGGTGCTGGTCGGTGCCCTCAAGGTAAAGGTCGGCGATGCCGTCCTTGGCCCCGTCCGCCCGGTCACGCAGCACGAAGGCATGGGTGGAACCAGAATCGAACCACACATCGAGAATGTCGAAAACCTGTTCATAGGCCGCCGGGTCATGCAGACCGCCAAGGATTTTTTCCTTGAAGCCGTCAACATACCAGACATCCGCCCCGCCCTCCTCGAACGCCGCCTTGATGCGGGCGTTGACCTCGGGGTCGCGCAGCAGGAAATCGGCGTCGGTTGGCTTGGCCCCCGCCTTGACGAAACAGGTCAGCGGCACACCCCAGGCGCGTTGACGCGACAGCACCCAGTCGGGGCGCGCCTCGATCATCGAATGGAGGCGATTGCGGCCGGTCTGCGGAGTCCATGTCACCAGATCGTCGATCGAGGTCAGCGCCCGCTGGCGGATGGTGTCGCCGTAGTTGCCCATGCCGTCGTCAAGCTTCGCGTCGATAGCCACGAACCATTGCGGCGTGTTGCGGTAGATCACCGGCGCCTTGGAGCGCCATGAATGCGGGTAGGAATGCTTGATCTTGCCCTTGGCAAAAAGCGCGCCCGCATAGGCCAACTGCTTGATGACACTGACATTGGCCGGGCCGTCCTTGCCATCCGGCTGGATGATCGCTTCGCCGCCGAAGATCGGAAGATCCTTGCGATAGCTGCCATCCTCCATGACGTTATAGGTCATGGGCAGGTTGTATTTCAGACCCATCTGATAGTCGTCATCGCCGTGGGAAGGCGCGGTATGGACGAAGCCGGTGCCGGCATCGTCGGTGACATGGTCGCCGGGCAGCATCGGGACGTCGTAGTCCCATTCGCCACTGGCGTTCTCGACATCGCGCAGGGGGTGGGCGAGCGTGAGCACGCCTAGCTCTTCTGCCGATACGTCGCGCAGCCGCGTGTGAGCTTCGACGCGCGCGGCAGTAAAGATCGCCTCGGCAAGCGCATTAGCGACGATCACTGTCTCACCCGGTTTCGCCGACGAGTTTTCACCGACCGACTCAATCTCATAGAGCCCGTAATCAATGTGCTCGTTGAACGCTACGGCGCGGTTTTGTGGAATTGTCCAAGGCGTCGTTGTCCAAATGACAATCTCAGCGGAAACAAGCTTGCGGTCGCGTTCTATCTTTCGCCGCAATTCTCGACGGTAGGCGCCGTGAATGTCTGCCAACTCTTCAACTGACGCGCCCGCGCGCTTGGCGTCGGCCTCGTGATCAGGCTCCCGCGGAGTGAATGTGTAGCGCGGATCGCAGATCTCATTAAGTGCCAAGTCGCTAAGACCTACCACCGGAAATCGCACCCAGATCGTATGGCTGGTATGGTCGTGATACTCGATCTCGGCCTCGGCCAGCGCGGTTTTTTCCACCGGCGACCACATCACCGGCTTGCTACCCTGATAGAGCGAGCCGTTCATCAGAAACGTCATGAACTCGTCGGCGATCACCGCCTCGGCGTGGGGGGTCATCGTGAGGTAAGGATCGGCCCAGTTGCCGGTCACGCCCAGACGTTTGAACTCCTCGCGCTGGATGTCGATCCAACCCTCGGCGAACTTGCGGCATTCCTGGCGGAAGGCGACCGTATCCACGTCGTCCTTGTTCAGGCCCTTGGCGCGGTACTGCTCCTCGATCTTCCACTCGATCGGCAACCCGTGGCAGTCCCAGCCGGGCACATAGCGGGCATCCCTGCCCATCATCTGCTGCGACCGGACGACCATGTCCTTCAGCACCTTGTTCAGCGCATGGCCGATATGGAGGTGGCCGTTGGCATAGGGCGGGCCGTCATGCAGGATGAAAGGCGCGCGGTTGCCCGCCTTGGCGGCCTTGTCGCGCAACCGGTCATAGATGCCTATCCTTTCCCAGCGCGCCAGCCAGTCGGGTTCGCGGGCAGGCAGGCCCGCGCGCATGGGAAACTCGGTTTCGGGCAGAAACAAGGTGCTGCGGTAATCGGGGCTGGTGTCGGTCTTGTCGGCGCACATCGCGGGCGGTCCTCATGAAATTCTGGAAATACGGGGGCGGCGCGACAGCTCAGACGCCTTTATCCCGGCGTCTGATGGATCAGATCGCCGGGCCGGTAATTCGAATGATGATCGCGGATAAGCGGGTCATGCCCGCCTTATAGGCAGGGCGCGGGGGTTGGTAAAGTAGCTGCGGCACCCTGTCCCTTGCGCTTGCGCCGGCGCGCGGGCATGGATCGGGTACTGAAAGGGCCAGAAAATGCCGCCACCGCCCCGCTTTGCCATAACGCCCGCCGAAATCGACCGCGTCGTCGCCGATTTCTATGCCGCCATCCGCACCCATCCCGGTCTTGGTCCGGTCTTTGCCGCCCATGTCACCGACTGGACTGCGCATGAGGCCAAAATCACGCGTTTCTGGCGCAGCGCAATCCTTTTCGAGCAGAGCTATGACGGCAATCCGATGACCGTTCACAGGGCGGCGGGCAATGTCCGCCCCGGCATGTTCGACATCTGGCTCGCGCTCTTTGACAGCATCCTCGCCCGCAACCTTGCCCCCGACACCGCCGCCGCGTGGTCGGCACTGGCCCACCGCATCGGCCGCGGCCTGCGCTATGCGCTGGTCGACAGCCGGACGCTGGCGGGCGGGGTGCCGAAACTCAACTGACCTTGCCCGACCCCTGCTGCCCCGCCGCCCAGCGGTTCAGCCAGGCCAGACCGGCCAGCGACAGGCCAAGTGCCAGGAACGAAAACACCCGCGTCAGCCCCGACAGGCCCGAGGCGTCGATCAAAAACACCTTGGCGATGGTCAGCGCGATCACCGCCATGGCGATCCGGCGCAGGTTCTGGGACCGCCGGGCAATGGCCTGATACAGGAGCGCCGCACCGACCAGTATCATCGCCACGGTATAGCTGTAAAGCTCGGGCTGGGTGACGCCCCAGACCGACAGATCATCGCCGCGCCAGAACCGGCGGATTTCCAAGGCACCGTAAAGCCCCAGCAACGCCACACCGATGCCGGTCAGGCCAAAACGCAGCCAGCGTGGCAGATGGCCAAGCTTTTGCACCGACCAGATCAACACGAGACCGGGCAGGCCGTAAGCGACCAGCAGCGTATCGACGACCAGTGGCCCCAGAACCAGCCGCTCCGGCAGACCCATCAGCCCGAAAAGCGGATTGCCCGGAATGACCGACAAAAGCAGGCCACCAAACCCGAACAGCGCCGCAATAGCTGCAATCGCCCAGCGCAGGTAACGCATCCGTCCGCCCAGTTTCAGCCGGTAGAACTGCACCAGCATCAGCACGATCCACGGCATCGCGTTCAGTGTCAGCGCCCAATGGGTGAACAGACGCTCGGAATATATATCATTCGTCAACCAGCGCGTGATCAGCACATTCGCCAGAATCGCCGCATAACCCGCGAACGCCGATTCCATGAAGACCTTGGCCCCGACCCGCTCCAGATCGCGGATCAGCCAGAGCCCCGCCGCCATCGCCAGAGCCGCTGCCCCGTATGAGGCCCAGACCTCCCACAACGCCGCGTCATAAAGCGCCCATTCAATCCCCGGATCCAGAACGAGCCGCCAGCCGATCACCAGCACGGCTGCCTGAATGAACCAGCCCATCTCGGGCAGGCGATACCGCTTGTCGAGCACCGCCGCTGCGACCACCAGTGCCGACAGCGCCAGCGTCAGCGCCCCCTTGGTGGTGATCAGGAACAGCGCCAGCGCGATCAGCGACAGCGTCGACAGCACCGCATAGGCCGCGCGACGACGGTCTTCGCCGTCCAGGCGCGCGTATCTGACGGCAAGGCCCGACATCAGGGCGGCCAAGGCGATGACTTGAAGGGCCCAGGGGTAGGCACCGATGACCGTCGACGACGCCCAGAAC
>JBATDH010000034.1:0-3522 GCA_049663365.1 Albidovulum sp.
GTTCAGGAAACGGCGGGGTAAAGCCCGGCCTACGGCTTGCTTTCGCGGCTCGTACGCTCGGTTCCCATAACCAGTCTCGTGGCCTTCTCAATATCGACCGCGAAGAGCACACCCAGTGCCGAGCAACAGGCCAAGATGAACCCTCCGAAGCCCATTGCATCATTCGCTGTAGAAAGATTGACAGCTCCGAAGAAGACTAGCGCGACAACGGCGAGTTCTCCATATCGACGACTGTTTAGATTGGCGATCAGCACGACCAATAACATGAAGAAGGTCGTTGGCGTCTTGAGCAAGGCGGCATTTCCACCAAGCCCGATATTCACGAACGAGGCAGTCAGATAGAACAGGAGCACCAGATTGAGCAGCGTCAGGGCATCAAGGCGATGGCGGTAGAGAAAATCGCCGCGCACAACCGGAAGCACCAGCAGCATCGAGACTATGCCAGAAATCAGGTCCGGGACGTAAGAGACCTCTCGCGTGAAGAGCCAAAGAAACTTGCTGGTGTATGTCAAGCTCGCGATCACGCAAGCGACAACAAGGAACCCGGATGCAAGCAGGTCCCGCCTATCCCCATTCATCGCTCTAATATGCCCGAGCAAGCAAACCTCTCTTTCCTTCGACCCTACAGAGGCTATGCACGGCCCGTGCCGGTGTCAAACTGCAACACTGGCATGCGAGGCGACTGCCGGATTTCCACGTTCCCGCAATGGCGCATCTTCTTCCTAGCGTGAAGTGAAGCACCGTTGTCATCCCCGCGCAAGCGGGGATCGATCTCAACTGGCGCCGGGTGTCGAGGGACCCCCGCTTGTGCGAGGGTGACAGGGGGTGGCGCAAGGTGTTGGGAGGCCCCCGCTTTCGCGGGGGTGACATGGCTTTCGCGGGGGTGACATGGCTTGCGCGGGGGTGACAGGGGATGGCGTGGAGAGGGTGGGGCGGTCAGGCGTTGAGGGTTTGGTAGAGGTCGCGCCAGTCGGGGTTCATCGTTTCGATAAGCTCGATTTTCCAGGCGCGGTTCCACTTCTTGATGCGCTTTTCACGCAGGATCGCTTCGCGGATGTCGGTGTGATGTTCGAACCAGACGAGGCGGGTGAGGTTGTAGCGACGGGTGAAGCTGTCGGCGCGGCCATCGCGGTGTTCGGCTAAACGGCGCAGGAGGTCGTTGGTCACGCCGGTGTAAAGCGTTCCGTTTCGGCGGTTGGTGAGCATGTAGGTATAGTAGTTGTGGGTGCGCATTGTTCCCCGCTTTCGCGGGGATGACAGTGGGGGGCGGGTGGTTAAGGAAGTGTTAGTGGGGGTGTGACGGGAGATTCCCGCTTTCGCGGAAATGACAGGTGGCGAGGATCGAACGGTGCGCCTGTCATCCCCGCGAAAGCGGGGATCTCCATCCATCTTCAACCCCAAACTCCATCCGCCCCACCCCACCCGAGTGGGCACGCGTTTGGCTTTGCCAATCGCTTTCGCCCACCGCCCCTTAAAATGGACAGTTAACTGTCCATTTTAAGGGCATTAATAAACGCGCTTTGCGGGATCTCCACCTTGCCGAACTGCCGCATCTTCTTCTTCCCGGCCTTCTGCTTTTCCAACAGCTTCTTCTTGCGGGTCATGTCGCCGCCATAACACTTCGCGGTCACGTCCTTGCGCATGGCGCTTAAGGTCTCGCGGGCGATGACGCGGGCGCCGATGGCGGCCTGGATGGGGATTTTGAACATGTGGCGCGGGATCAGCTCTTTGAGCTTTTCGACCATGACGCGGCCCCGCGCCTCGGCGCGGTCGCGGTGGACCATGATCGACAGCGCATCGACCGGCTCATCATTCACCAGAATCGACATCTTGACCAGAAAATCCTCACGATACCCCATCATCTGGTAATCGAACGACGCGTAGCCCTTGGTCACCGATTTCAGCCGGTCGTAGAAGTCGAACACCACCTCGGCCAGCGGCAGGTCATAGACCACCATCGCCCGGCTGCCGGCATAGGTCAGGTCCATCTGGATGCCGCGCCGGTCCTGGCACAGTTTCAGCACGTCGCCGAGATAGTCGTCGGGCACCATGATCGTGGCCTTGATGCGCGGCTCCTCGATATGGTCGACATAGGTCAGGTCGGGCATGTCGGCGGGGTTGTGCAGGTCGCGCACCTCGCCGTCCTTCATGTGGAGCTTGAACACCACCGAAGGCGCGGTGGTGATCAGGTCAAGGTCATATTCGCGTTCCAGCCGGTCGCGGATCACCTCGAGATGCAGAAGCCCGAGAAAGCCGCAGCGAAAGCCGAAGCCAAGCGCGGCCGAGGTTTCCATTTCGGTGCTGAAAGACGCGTCGTTCAGCGACAGCTTCTCGATGGCGTCGCGCAGCGGCTCGAAATCATTGGCGTCGACCGGGAAGAGGCCGCAAAACACCACCGGGATCGAGGGTTTGAAGCCGGGCAAGGGCTTGTCGCACATGCGCCGTTCATGGGTGATGGTGTCGCCGACGCGGGTGTCGCGGACCTGCTTGATCGAGCCGGTGAGGATGCCGATCTCGCCGGGGCCAAGTTCGGCGATATCAACCATCTGCGGCTTCAGGACGGCAAGCTTGTCGACGCCGTAGACAGCACCCGTCTGCATCATCTTGATGCGGTCGTTCTTGCGGATCACCCCGTCCATGACGCGGATCATCACGACGACGCCAAGGTAACTGTCATACCAGCTATCGACCAGCATCGCCTTCAGGGGCGCGTCGCGGTCGCCCTTGGGGGCGGGCAGGCGGTGAACGATGGCTTCCAGCACATCGGGAATGCCGATCCCGGTCTTGGCAGAGATTGCAATGGCCTGGCTGGCGTCGATGCCGATCACATCCTCGATCTGGGCCTTGACCTGTTCGGGCTCGGCGGCGGGCAGGTCGATCTTGTTCAGCACCGGGACAATCTCGTGATCGGCGTCGATGGCCTGATAGACATTGGCCAGCGTCTGCGCCTCGACCCCTTGCGTCGCATCCACCACTAGGAGCGAGCCTTCGACGGCCCGCATGGAGCGGCTGACCTCATACCCGAAATCGACATGGCCGGGGGTGTCGATCAGGTTGAGGATGTATTTCTTGCCGTCCTTGGCGGGATAGTCGATGCGGACCGTCTGCGCCTTGATGGTGATGCCGCGTTCGCGCTCGATATCCATGCTATCAAGCATCTGCGCCTTCATGTCGCGTTCGGCCACCGTCCCGGTCAGCTGGATCAGCCGGTCGGCAAGGGTGGATTTGCCGTGGTCGATATGCGCCACGATGGAGAAGTTGCGGATCTGAGAAAGCTCGGTCATGATGGGCCGGGATATGCGCGGGAAATGGCGCGCGGTCAATGGGGGTTGGGGGAGGTGTGGCCGAAGGGTGCCTGACGCGGTTTGCCATCAACCTCGATCGGATTGAAGGCAAACGAGGACAGGCGCTCGCAGGCAATGGTTGCGGTTTGCCGTCGATCCGCGGAACCGGATCAAACCAAGGCGCTCTGACCCCACAGACGACACCTCCCCAACCACCCCAATCCCCTCTCTTCTCCGC